>DATNJP010000342.1:0-16974 GCA_035603855.1 Luteibacter sp.
GGTACCGATGGCGTTCGCCGCGGTTACGACATCGAGCAGCTGAAAGCCGCGCGCGCGATCAGCCATGTGCCGCTCGTGGCATCCGGTGGCGCAGGCAGCCCGGGGCACTTTACCGAGGTATTTCGCGAGGCGGACGTGGACGCGGCGCTCGCGGCCAGCGTATTCCACACGGGCGATATCGGCATTCCCGCGCTGAAGCGCGAGCTGCGTGCGCAAGGCATCGAGGTGAGGTTATGAGTGCGACGGATCCGGATTTCGCCAAGGGTGGTGGATTGCTGCCGGCGATCGTGCAGCATGCGCGCACGGGCGAGGTATTGATGCTCGGCTATATGGATGAGGCGGCTCTGGCGGCTACGCATGAGCTAGGGCTGGTGACGTTCTTCAGCCGTAGCAAGCAGCGCCTGTGGACCAAGGGCGAGACCTCCGGCGATACGCTGGCGCTCGTGGATGCGCGTCTGGATTGCGATGCGGACACGATCTTGGTCCGCGCCTTGCCCGCGGGCCCGACATGTCACAACGGGACGTCCAGCTGCTTTGGCGACGATGTGTCGCCGTCGCTGGGATTTCTCGCCGAGCTGGACGCGCTGGTCGCTTCGCGACACGCGCTTCGCCCCGAAGGCAGCTATACGACGAAGCTGTTCGAGGGCGGCATTCGCCGCATGGCGCAGAAGGTGGGCGAGGAGGGCGTCGAAACCGCGCTGGCCGCGGTCGCCGAGGACGACGACGCATTGATCGGCGAGGCAGCCGACCTGGTCTTCCACCTGATGGTGGTGCTGCGCGCACGCGGCATCGGTTTCGACGCCGTGGCGAAGAAGCTGGCCTCGCGTCACGCGAAGTAACCACACTGGTTGCCAGCATCGGCACCGATACCGGTAAGAGCTGCATGTGGGAGCCGCTTCAGCGGCAATGTGGGAGCCGCTTCAGCGGCGATTGTGGGAGCCGCTTCAGCGGCGATTGTGGGAGCCGCTTTAGCGGCGATCCCGCGGCAGCGGGCCAGGCTGAGGCAAGCACCCAATCGCCGCTGAAGCGGCTCCCACAGTGGCTCCCTAAGAGGCTCCCACACTTGCCTCCCTAAGAGGTTCCCACAGTGGCTTCCCTAGGAGGCTCCTACAGGGGCCCCTCAGGGGGAGGGCCGGGCGCTGCCCGCCTGCTTCTCGGCGATCAGCGATCGCTCAGTGGTTGCCGCCGCGATTGCCGCCGCCGCTGCGGTTGCCACCGCCACCGCCGCCCGGACGGCCGCCGCGGTTGCCACCGGGGCGCGGACCGCCACCGGCGCGGTTACCGCCACCCTGTCCGCCGCCAGTGCGATTGCCACCGCCCTGACCGCCGCCACCGGTGCGGTTGCCGCCAGCGGACGGACCGCGGCTGCGGTTGCCACCGCCTTCGAATCGGGCGCCTGCACCGCCGCCGCCGGCACGATTGCCGTCGCGCGCCGGGCCGCCCTGGCCCATCGGGCGGTTACCACCGCCGCCCGGACGACCGGCCGGACGCGGACCGCGGTTGCCCGTGGTGTTGCCGGCTGTGTTACCACCGCCACCGGTGCGGCTGTCGCCGGCGAACCAGGTGCGGATGGAGGGGAGTTCCTGGCCGGGAGCGACGCGGCGCGACTTGCGCTGCCCACCCGGACCGCCGGCGGCGTTACCGCGTTCCGGCCGAGCGACGTTGCCGTTCACTTCGCGACGCGGGGCGCCTGCGGGACCGCCGCGACCGCCACGGCCACCGGAGCCCGCGCGACCGCGCGGGGTGTCGTCGCGCAGGCGATCGAACGCGGTGAGCTCACGCGCTTCGTCGTGACGCGCCGAACTCCATGCGCCGGTGGTGCGGTTGTCGGGCTTGTATTCGGTGACGTGGCGCGGGGCGCGGCGCTGGTGCACCACGGCGCTGAGGGTCAGAACGGGAGCGGGTGCGCCGAGGCCGGAGCGCTCGCGCAGTTCCTTGATGGCGGTGTCGTCCAGCGATTCGCAATCACCACGACGCAGGGCGCGGGGCAATTCGACGGTGCCGTAGCGGATGCGCTTCAGGCGGCTGACGAGGAAACCCTGCGAGTCCCACAGGCGACGGACTTCGCGGTTGCGGCCTTCGCGGATGGTGACGCGGAACCAGCTATGGCTGCCGCCGCGGCTGATCGTGGCGATCTCGTCGAAGCGGGCAGGGCCGTCTTCGAGTTCCACGCCGGCCTTGAGGCGCTCGATGACCTCGTCGGGCACTTCGCCGTGGACGCGGCAGAGGTATTCGCGTTCCAGGCCGCTCTTCGGATGCATCAGCGCGTTGGCGAGTTCGCCATCGGTGGTGAGCAGCAGCAGGCCGGTGGTGTTGATGTCGAGGCGGCCCACGGCGACCCAGCGGGCGCCACGCAGGCGCGGCAGCTGTTCGAACACGGTGGGACGGCCTTCGGTGTCTTCGCGGGTGGTCACCACGCCTTCGGGCTTGTGGTAGACCAGCACTTCGGCGTCGTTGCGGTTGTCGGTGGCGACGACGAACTGCTTCGCGTCGAGGACCACGCGGTCACCGGCGTGGACGCTGGATCCGATCGTGGCGACCGTGCCGTTGACCTCGACTTCGCCGGCCTGGATGCGCTGTTCGAGCATCCGGCGCGAGCCGAGTCCGGCGTTGGCGAGGACCTTGTGCAGGCGTTCCTCGAGCTGTTGGGTAGTGGTGTCGGCGGGCGTATCGCCACCGCGCTTCAGTTTAAGCAGGGATCTCTGTGGCGCATTCATGCGCGTGACTCCTCGGTATCTTTCTCGGCGTCGTCGTCTTCGGCGTCGCCTACGGGGTTCTCTGCCTCGTCGGCAGTGGGGGAAGCCGCGGCGACGTCGTCGCCGGCAGGCAGCTCGTTCGTCGCTTCGATCTCGTCGCCCTCGGTGGGCGCGGTCTCGGCGGCGGTGTCTTCGACCGTCATGGCTTCGGCCACGACATCATCGGTGTTCTCGGTATTCGTCAGGCTTTCGCCGTCGGTGTCTTCCGGCATCGCGGCGCGTGCCGGTGCAGGTTCCGCATTGCCTTCGAAACGCATCTGCGGGTTGAGTTCCTCGAGGTCGCGGATCTCGGACAGCGGGGGCAGGGCGTCCAGCGACTTCAGGTTGAAGTAGTCGAGGAACCCGCGCGTGGTGCCGAACAGGGCGGGCTTGCCCGGGACGTCGCGATGACCTACCACGCGGATCCATTCGCGTTCCTCGAGCGTCTTGATGATGTTCGAGGAAACCACCACGCCGCGGATCTGTTCGATCTCGGGACGGGTGATGGGCTGGCGGTAGGCGATCAGCGCCAGTGTCTCGAGCAGGGCGCGCGAGTAGCGGCTCGGCTTCTCGGCCCACATCCGCGAGACCCAGCCGTGCACTTCGAGGCGAACCTGGTAGCGCCATCCGGAGGCGACCTCGACCAGTTCGACGCCGCGTCCTTCGCAATCCCCGGCAAGCGATGCCAGGGCCTCCGTCAGCTCGTCCGTGCCGACCTCTTCTTCCTCGCCGAAGATCGCTTTCAACTGCGCGATCGTCATCGGCTGGGTCGACGCCAGCAGCGCCGCTTCCACGATGGGTTTGAGTTGTTCGGGTTGCATAGGCCTTGGGCTGTACCGCGCCTTTCACGCGCGGAATCGGTTCGTGCGCGGAAGCGGCCGCCGGTGCGGCATCCCCCGGATGTGGCCCTTGCGGGCGGTCAGGCGAGCGCTTCTTCCGGCTCGGCCTCCATCTGTACCTTCGTCTTCAGGTAGATCGGCCCGAGGGCTTCTTCCTGAACGATCTCGACCAGCATTTCCTTCGCGAGCTCGAGCATGGCCAGGAAGGTGACCACGACGCCGAGCCGGCCTTCGTTGATGTCGAACAGCGTTTCGAAGCGGTGGAAGCCGCCACCCTCGCTCAGGGTCTGCAACAGGTCGCCCATGCGCTGGCGCACGCTGAGCGGTTCGCGCTGGATCGCATGGTGCGTGAACAGGTCGGCGCGGCTGAGCACGTCCTTGAGCGCGAGCAGGAGCTCCTTGAGGTCCAGCGGCGGCGGCACGCGTACCACGTTGTGCTCGCCGACGAACGCATGAACCACCGTCGTATCGCGTTCCAGGCGCGGCAGCTCGTCGATATCCGCCGCGGCCCGCTTGAAGCGTTCGTATTCCTGCAGGCGACGGACGAGTTCGGCGCGCGGATCTTCCTCGACACCTTCCTCGGCCGGTGGCCGTGGCAGCAGCAGCCTGGACTTGATCTCCGCGAGAATCGCGGCCATCAGCAGGTATTCCGCCGCCAGTTCCAGGCGCATCACCTCGCGCATCATGTCGATGTAATCCATGTACTGCCGGGTGATCTCGGCGACAGGGATGTCGAGAATGTCGAGGTTTTGCCTGCGGATCAGATACAACAACAGGTCCAATGGACCTTCGAACGATTCGAGGATGACTTCGAGCGCGTCCGGCGGAATGTACAGGTCCTGGGGCATTTGCAGCACGGGCTGCCCGCGGATGAGCGCGAGAGGCATTTCCTGCTGCTGCGGGATGCCCGCGAAGGCATCCTGGGTTTTTTCGACCACCTGGACTTCGGTTGTCTCGTTAGTCATCGGCACACGTCAGAAGGGTCGCGAGTGCGACCGGGAACGCAACAATCGATGCCGTCCGGCGGCTATACCGCCACCTCGCCCGGCATGCCACGCATCGTCGCCGACGAGCGAAAGGCATAACCGCTGGACACCCCAGGAGGGTCACCGTCTGTGAAGGAACGTCGGGAGCAGAGCGCGGCCGGTCCCAAACACGGACCGGTGAGGGCGCGATGCCCGAATAAAGTTCACCCGATTGACATACAGGGTATCGCCTGAGCCCGCCCAAGTCCAGCGGCACCCCGCCTGTCGCCATGCGGTTGCGGCACAATAACCCCATGCAGCCGGGCCAGCGCGCAATCATCCACGTCGACATGGACGCTTTCTACGCGTCCGTGGAAGAACTGGACGACCCCACGCTGGTCGGAAAGCCGGTGGTGGTCGCGGGACTGGGCCGACGCGGGGTGGTTTCCACGGCCAATTACGAAGCGCGCAAATATGGCGTTCGTTCAGCCATGGCCACCGCCGAGGCACGCCGGCGTTGCCCCGACGCGGTTTATATCTTCCCCCGCCATGCGCGCTACCAGGAAGTGTCGAACGTGGTCTTCGAGGTGTTCGGGGAGGTCACGCCAATGATCGAAGGCCTGTCGCTGGACGAGGCCTTCCTGGACGTCACCGCGAGCCTGCGCCTTTTCTCATCCGTGGAAGCGATCGGCCGCCGGGTCAAGGAGGCGATCCGTGAGCGCACGGGCCTCAATGCCTCCGTCGGCATGGCCCACAACAAGCTGCTGGCCAAGCTGGCCAGCGAGCTATCCAAGCCCAACGGCTTCCTGCGCATCGCGCCCGACGAAGTGCGTGGCTATCTGGACCCCTTGCCCGTGGGCCGCATGTGGACCGTGGGCAAGGTGGCGGAGGAAGCCCTGCACAAAGTCGGCATCCGGACCATCGGCGACCTCGTGCGCGCGGATGCCTGGCGATTGAACAAGGCGGTGGGCGAGCGCCATGCCGCCCAACTGCGCAGGCTCTGTCAGGGCGAGGACCAGCGCCCGGTCGTGACCGACGCACCCGAGGTCTCCATCGGTTCGGAATGGACCTTCGAGTACGACGTGGAAGAACTGTCCATCGCCGAGGCCTGGCTGCTCCGTCAGTGCGAACGAGTGGGTGCACGGGCACGGGGCAGGGGACTCGATGCCCGGACCGTATCGGTGAAATTGCGCGAACCGCCCTTCGTGACCCACAGCCGGCAGGCCCAGTTACCCGTTCCCGGTAACGCAACCCCCGATATTTATGCCGTGGCACGACGCTTGCTTCATCTTTGGTGGAACCAGCATCCCCGGCCGAGGCTTCGTTTGCTTGGCGTGACGCTGTCGGGTTTCGACGTTCGGCACGGCGACGAGCAGCAGGACATGTTCGCCGCGCCGGCATCGGATAAACGCTCCGACGGCGTGCAGGATCTGATCAACGGCCGCTTCGGCGCCGGGGCGCTGGTTCGCGCAGGTGTGTTGAAAACGCGCGGTAGCGAGTGAACGCAACGGTGTGCCAGCGGGACCTCAGACTGCGCTAATGTGTCCGTTTGTGACACGGAACGTAAGTGGACGAGGTGCGGTCATGCCGGTCGCCACGGGCAAGGACGAGAAATGCGGATGGGTGGAGAAGCTGATGTCGAATGACCGGGAAGGTCCACATACGCGCTATCGCCACGCGCGCATGCGAGTGCAGACCGCGGTGCTGATGAGCCGTGGCGGAGAAGCGCACCCGACCGATCTGGTGGACATCTCGGCCACCGGCGCCCTCCTGCGCCGCCCGCTCGGCTGGCGCGGCGAACCCGGCCAGACGTGGATCCTCGACATGATCTTCGGCCACGACCTGCACATCCACCTCGAAGCCTCCGTGGCCCGCGTGTCGGCCCGGCAGATCGGCATGGAATACACGCTCATCCCCGAGGACAAGCAGGCCTCGCTATGGGAACTCCTCGGCGGCTACGCCGACACGCTGGAGGCGTGGAAGGACGATTGAGCGCGGCGGCGCTCAGCGGCATGTGAGAGCCGCTTCAGCGGCGATCCCGCAGCAGCGGGCCAGACTGAGACAAGCCCCATGTGAGAGCCGCTTCAGCGGCATGTGGGAGCCGCTTTAGCGGCGATCCCGCGGCAGCGGGCCAGGCTGAGGCAAGCACCCATCGCCGCTGAAGCGGCTCCCACAAAAGCGGCTCCCACAAAAGCGGCTCCCAGAGGAAGCGGCTTCACCGGCGAGTAGGCGGTTTTCTATTCAGCCTTGCGACGCCTTGGCCTTCTTCCGCTCCTCGTCGCGGAGCTCGCGGCGGAGGATCTTGCCCACGTTGCTCTTGGGCAGCGCGTCGCGGAATTCGATCTGCTTCGGGCGCTTGTAGCCCGTGAGGTTTTCGCGGCAGAACTCCTTCAGCGCCTCGACGGTCAGCGAAGCATCCTTGCGCACGACGAACAGCTTCACCACTTCGCCGGAGTGCTCATCGTCGATGCCGACGGCGGCGACTTCGCTCACGCCCGGGTGGTGCATGACGATGTCCTCGATCTCGTTCGGGTACACGTTGAAACCCGAGACCAGGATCATGTCCTTCTTGCGGTCGACGATGAAGGCCTGGCCGGTCTCGTCCATACGGGCGATATCGCCGGTGCGCAGCCAGCCATCGTCGTCCAGCACCTTGGCCGTTTCCGCTGGCTGGTTCCAATAGCCCTTCATCACCTGAGGGCCGTGGATGCACAGTTCGCCCACCTCGCCGATGGGGAGCACCTTGCCGTCCTCATCGCGGATCTGCGCATCGGTGCCCGGGATCGGGAAACCGATGGAGCCGGTGTAATCCTTGATGTCGACGCGGTTGGCAAAGGCCACCGGCGAGGTCTCGGTAAGACCGTAGCCCTCGATGATCGGGTGTCCGGTAACCTTCTTCCAGCGTTCGGCCACGGCGCGCTGAACCGCCATGCCACCCGCCATCGACAGGTGCAGGTGCGAGAAGTCGACCTGATCGAAGCCCGGTGTGTTCAACAGGCCGTTGAACAGCGTGTTGACGCCGGTGATCGCGGTGAACTTCGTCTTCTGCAGTTCTTTCACGAAGCCGCGCATGTCACGCGGATTGGTGATGAGATGGTTCAGGCCGCCCAGGTTGGTGAAGATGAGGCAATTCACCGTGAGCGAGAAGATGTGATACAGCGGCAGCGCCGTGATGATGGTCTCTTCGCCCGGCGTCGCGTGGCCAGCGACCCACGGCTGGGTCTGCAGCATGTTGGCGACCATGTTGCCGTGCGTGAGCATCGCGCCCTTGGCGACGCCGGTGGTGCCGCCCGTGTACTGCAGGAACGCCGTATCGTCGTGGTCGATCTCGACCGACGGCAATGGATGAGCCTTGCCGCGCGACAGCGCATCGCGGAAGCGCACGGCCTTCGGGATGTTGAACGGAGGCACTTCCTTGCGCAGGGTCTTCACCACAAAGTTGATGATGTTGCCCTTCGGGAAGCCGACCATGTCGCCGACCGCGGTCGTGATGACGTTCTGTACCTGGGTGCCTTCCAGCGCGCCTTGCGCGGTGGCGGCGAAGTTGTCGAGCACGAGCAGCGCTTTCGCGCCCGAATCCGTCAACTGGTGATGCAGTTCTCGCGTCGTGTACAGCGGATTCGTGTTCACTACGGTCAAGCCCAGACGCAGGGCACCGAACAGCGCGATCGGGTACTGCAGCAGGTTCGGCAGCATGATCGCCAGGCGGTCGCCTTTCTTCAGCCCGAGCTCGCCGGAGAGATAGCCCGCGAAGGCACGCGAAAGGTCGTCGATCTCTCCGTAGGTCAGCACCTTGCCGAAGTTTGAGAACGCCGGACGAGTACGAAATTTCTGAATGGACTCTTCGAAGACCGCCGCCACGGAGCGGTACACGTTGACGTCGATGTCGGCAGGAATACCGGCCGGGTAGTGGTCAAGCCACGGACGCTCAATGCTCATGAATCGGAGGGACTCCAGGAAGTGACGATCGTGTGGCGCGGCGCTTACGATGCCGGGGCATTGGAGCATACGCGCGCGTATAGCGGCAAGCCGCATTGCAGCGCCATCTGACGGGGAAAAGCAATGATGAGGAAGGCTACGTGGAAAGTGTTGCGGGTCGCTATGACGATTCTGCTTTGCGCGGGCGCGATCGGGATGGTGGGTTGCCGGCACACTCCGGACGAGGAGCAGGTGCGAAAGGCCGTCGCCGCGACCGCGGAAGCCGCCGAGGCAGGGAAGGCGGGTGACACCGTCGACGCGTTGACCGAGGACTTCGACGGCAACGCGGGGCAGCTCGACAGGAAGTCCCTGGCGAACCTCATCCGCGTTTATGCGTTGCGTGGGCAGAAGATCCACGTGTTGATGGGGCCGATGACGGTCGAGCCGCGCGGCGACCGCATGGTGGCGACGTTCACCGTCACGCTGACCGCTGGCGCGGGGGTGTTGCCCGATAACGCCGGGGCGTACGAGGTGGAGACGGGCTGGCGCAGGGAGGGCGGGGAGTGGCGGTGTTTTACCGCGGCCTGGAAGCGGGCGTTGTAACCGGCATCGCTTCAAAGAGAGTGCCTCTGCGCAGGCACCTCGTGTACAGCGCACTTTAATGTGGGAGCCGCTTCAGCGGCGATTGGGTGCTTGAGGAAAGGGTGAGGAGATCGCCGCTGAAGCGGCTCCCACACAAAGCTGGCCACGCAAAGCTGGCCACGCAAAGCTGGCCACATACGGCTCCTTACACGCAGCTCCTTACGCACGGATATTTACGCACAGATCCCCACACACAAAAAAGCGCCCCGGTTTCCCGGGGCGCTTTTGAACGGCTATCGCGACAAGGCGAGGCATGTGCCGCGCCTTGCCGGCGAGTCTTAAGCCGCCTTCGCCAGCTGGCGAAGCACGTACTGCAGGATGCCGCCGTGGCGGAAGAACTCGCGCTCCTTCGGGGTCAGCAGCAGCACCTTCACGGTGAACTCCTTGACCGAGCCGTCCGGACGCGTGGCCTTGACCGTCGCCGTCTTCGACTCGCCGCCGTTGAGGCCGGTGATGTCGAACACTTCGTCGCCCTTCAGGCCGAGCGTCTGCGCGTTTTCGCCTTCCTGGAACTGGCAGGGCAGCACGCCCATGCCGACCAGGTTCGAGCGGTGGATGCGCTCGAAGCTCTCGGTGATCACGGCCTTGACGCCCAGCAGCAGCGTGCCCTTGGCCGCCCAGTCACGCGACGAACCCGTGCCGTATTCCTTGCCGGCGAGGACCACCAGCGGCGTGCCGTCGGCCTTGTACTTCATGGCGGCATCGTAGATGGCCATCTGTTCGCCGGTCGGGATGTACTTGGTGTAGCCACCCTCGACACCGTCGAGCATCAGGTTCTTGATGCGGATGTTGGCGAACGTGCCGCGCACCATCACGTCGTCGTTGCCGCGACGCGAACCGTAGGAGTTGAAGTCCTTCGGCTCCACGCCACGCGAGATCAGGAAGCGGCCCGCCGGGCTGTCCTTCTTGATCGAGCCGGCCGGCGAGATGTGGTCGGTGGTGATCGAGTCACCGAAGATACCCATGGCGCGCGCACCGTGGATGTCCTCGATGGTGCCGGCTTCGGCGGACATGCCGTCGAAGTAGGGCGGGTTCTTGATGTAGGTGGAGTCGTCCCACGCATAGGTCTTGCCATCCGGCGAAGCGATGGCGTTCCAGCGGCTGTCACCCTTGAAGACGTCGGCGTAGCTGTCCTTGAACATCTGCGGGCTGATGGCGCCGGCGATGGCGTCGGACACTTCCTGGTTGCTCGGCCAGATGTCCTTGAGGAAGACGGGCTTGCCGTCCTTGTCCGTGCCGAGCGCGTCCTTGGTCAGGTCGAGGTTCAGCGTACCGGCGAGGGCATAGGCGACCACCAGCGGCGGCGAAGCCAGGTAGTTCATCTTCACTTCGGGATGCACGCGGCCTTCGAAGTTGCGGTTGCCCGACAGGACCGACGCCACGGCCAGGTCGCCATCGGCGATGCCCTTGCTGATTTCGGCCGGCAGCGGACCGGAGTTGCCGATGCAGGTGGTGCAGCCGTAGCCGACCACGTAGAAGCCGACCTTCTCGAGCTCTTCGAGCAGGCCCGTCTTCTTCAGGTATTCGGTGACGACCAGCGAACCCGGTCCGAGCGACGGCTTGACCCAGGGCTTGGAGGTGAGGCCGCGAGCGGCCGCCTTCTTCGCCACGAGGCCGGCGGCGAGCATGACGGCCGGGTTGGAGGTGTTGGTGCACGAGGTGATGGCGGCGATCACGACGGAGCCGTCGTTGATGCGGAACGACTTGCCGTCCTTCTCGACCTGCACGCCTTCGTCGCCGACGGCGTTGGCTTCGTTGCCGACCGCGGTGCCGCCGCCTTCATTGTTGAAGCGCGCGACGTCGCCGTTCTTCGGCTTGCGGTTGGTGGTGAGCGGGCCGACGGCGTCGAGGAAGCTCTGCTGCACGCCTTCCAGCAGCACGCGGTCCTGCGGACGCTTCGGGCCGGCCAGCGACGGGCGAACGTCGGCGAGGTCGAGCTCGAGCGTGGTGGTGAACTCGGCTTCCGGCGTGTTGGCGTCGTGCCACAGGCCCTGGGCCTTGGCATAGGTTTCGACCAGGGCGATCTGGCCCTCTTCGCGGCCCGAAAGACGCATGTAGTTCAGCGCTTCCTGGTCGATCGGGAAGATGCCGCAGGTGGCGCCGTATTCCGGGGCCATGTTGGCGATCGTGGCGCGGTCGGCCAGCGGCAGGTTCTGCAGGCCGTTGCCGAAGAACTCGACGAACTTGCCTACGACGCCGAGCTTGCGCAGCATCTGGGTCACGGTGAGGACGAGGTCGGTGGCGGTGACGCCTTCCGACAGCTTGCCCTTCAGGCGGAAACCGACGACCTGCGGGATCAGCATGGACGACGGCTGGCCCAGCATCGCGGCCTCGGCCTCGATACCGCCCACGCCCCAGCCCAGCACGCCGATGCCGTTGATCATGGTGGTGTGCGAATCGGTACCGAACACGGTATCCGGATAGGCGAACGACTCGCCGTCCACTTCATTGGTGAAGACGACGCGGGCGAGGTTCTCCAGGTTCACCTGGTGGACGATGCCGGTGCGCGGCGGCACGACCTTGAAGTTGTTGAAGGCTTTCTGGCCCCAGCGCAGGAACGAGTAACGCTCCTGGTTGCGCTCGAACTCGATGGCGACGTTCTCTTCCAGCGAGCCTGCCGTACCGAATGCGTCGACCTGCACCGAATGGTCGATGACCAGTTCGGCGGGCGCCAGCGGATTGATCTTGTTCGGGTCGCCGCCGAGCTTGGCGACGGCGTCGCGCATGGCGGCCAGGTCGACCACGCAGGGCACGCCAGTGAAGTCCTGCAGGACCACGCGGGCCGGCATGAAGGAGATCTCGGTGTCCGGCTCAGCCTTGGAATCCCACTTGGCAACGGCCTCGATTTCCTTCGAGGTGACGTTCAGGCCGTCTTCCTGGCGGAGCAGGTTCTCCAACAGGATCTTCATCGAGTAGGGCAGGCGCTTGATGTCGAACTTGTCGCCGAACTTGGCCAGGCTGGCGATGGTGTGGCGCTTGCCGTTGACTTCGATACTGTCTCGGACTGAGAACGAGTCTTTCATGCTGTACTCCTGGCGTGACGTTCTTTAGCTGGGGAGGCCGGGCGAACCCCTTGGGGGATCGCCAAAGGCGTCGATTATCGCGCAGTCTGCCGTTGCTGTGCGACCGCCATGAGACCGGTGTCCGGCTAGAATGACCGATCCGCGGCATAGGCCACGCGAAAATCTGGGCGGCAGAAGGATGAGGGCCGGGGCACGTGAGCGCAAACGTATTTGATGGCACGCAGCGTTCGATGATATCGATGGCCCTGTCATCGGTGTCCCTGCGCGACCTGGCGCTTGTCCAGGCGGTGGCCCGCGAGGGCAGCTTCAACAGCGCCGCCCGGGCCATGTATATCAGCCCATCGGGGCTGTCCCACCAGGTGCAGAAGGTGGAGCAGGCCCTTGGCGTGCCCCTGTTCGAGCGTGGCGGCCGGCGTGTGGTGCCCACCGCCAGCGGCCAGCGCTTGCTGGGCTACATCGACGAGGTGCTCGCCTCGGCGGAACACCTGGAACATGCCGCGCGGGCCGGCGATGTCGCCTTCGGTGGCGAATTGCGCCTGGGCGTGCCGTCGACACTGGGGCCATACCTGCTGCCGCATTTCATCGAGCCGTTCCCGCAGCGGTTTCCCGGGGCGCGCCTGACCATTTCCGAGGGCAAGCCGCGCGGGCTGTTGCGCCGCCTGCAGGAAGGCGAGCTGGACGCCGTGCTGGCGCCACCGAGCACCATCGTCACCGGGCTGGAATCCACGGCGCTGTTCTTCGAGCCGTATGAACTGATGTTGCACACGGGCCACCCGCTGGCTGGACGTGCGTCCATCGCCCTGACGGAACTCGACGCCGGCGACGCCACCCTCATGGCCGAGAGCCATGGCAACGGTGTCTCCGACCTCGGCATGGCGGGGTCGGCGCGACCGGAGCGCATCCAGGACCTGAGCATCGAAAGCCTCGCCACGCTGGTGGCCCTGCGTGGCGGCTACACGCTCGTGCCGATCCTCGCGCACGAGCGCCTGGGCTCCATTCCTAACGTGGTGCTGGCCACCGTGGAAGGCGCGCGCCCCGGCCGGCATATCGCGCTGTACTGGCGCAGCGCCACCCCATGGCGCGAAGACCTGGCCCGCTTCGGCGACCTGCTACGCACCCTGGCCGGTACCATCCCCGGCCTAAACGCCGCAACACCCTAAAAACCCCCCACACCAACGGCAGTTCTCGTGTGGGAGCCGCTTCAGCGGCGAAACCCCACGAAGCAAAGAAACAAAACACCCCACTCACCCACCAAGCACCCCCCGCTCAACCCCCATCATCCAACGTCGACCCCGTCAGCAACCCCCGCGCCAGCATCGCGCACTGCTTGCGATAGATCAGCAACTGCCACTGCCGTCCGCCGATCTGGTTCCACAGCACCGCCGAACGCACGGCCGCCAGCAAGGCGGCACGCACCTTGTCGACATTGGCTTTCTGCTGCAGGTACGAAGGCGTGCCCGTGACCATCACGCGAGGCTTCAGCGTGGAAAGCGTGGACGAATACACCTCCGCCAATCGTGCGGCGACGTTCGGATGGCCAATGCCAAAATGCTCCACCTGACGCTGCGTGGCGACGATGCCTTCGCGCAGCCGATCGAGCAGGCCACGATTGCGAGACAGCGAACGCTCCAGCCGAAGCACGGTGATCGCCATGCGCATCACCGCCACGTCGCGGGTCTGGTCCTCGAACTGCGCGACCAGCGTGCGCAGGCCGCGACGCACGCCCGACACGCCGCCGTAAACGGACGCGACCGAATCGGCATCGATACGGAACACGCTGGCAAGGCTGGCCTCGAACGCCACCTCGTCACAGCGGCCATCGGTGGCCAGCTGCTGCGCAAGAGCGACGCCCTGGAATACTCCGGCCAGGGCGAGGACGCGTTCTTCATTCATTCGGAATGCTCAAGGAGGAATAGTTGTGCAGGGCGGAGGTGCTCATGTGAGGCCGCCGTAGGGCGCGTCGGTCATCGCGATCACCGCGCCGCCCAGGCAGACCTCGCCGTCGTACAGCACCACGGACTGGCCGGGGGCCACCGCGCGCTGTGGTTCGTCGAACGACACATATAACGTGTCCGCGCGTACCTCGACCGTGCAAGCCTGGTCGGCCTGGCGATAGCGGGTCTTTGCCGTGCAGCGGAAGGAGAGGCCGGGTGGCTCGCCCGCGACCCAGGTGGCGTCGGTAGCGGTGAGACGATTCGACTGCAGCCAGCGATTCTCGCCGCCCTGGGCGACGATCAGCGTGTTGGCGGCAACATCCTTGCCTACGACGTACCACGGTTCGTTGGGCGCATCCGCGCGGCCGCCGATGCCCAGGCCGTTGCGCTGGCCCAGCGTGTAATACATCACGCCCTGGTGCTCGCCGATGACGCGGCCATCCGGATCGATCATCGAACCGGGTTTCGCCGGCAGGTACTGCGCCAGGAACGCGCGGAAGTCGCGCTCGCCGATGAAGCAGATGCCGGTGGAATCCTTCTTCGCATGCGTGGGCAGCGCGGCCTCGCGGGCCATCTCGCGCACCAATGGCTTCTCGATCTCACCGACCGGGAACAAGGTGGCGGCGAGCTGCTTCTGCCCCAGCGCATGCAGGAAGTAGCTCTGGTCCTTCGCGGCATCGACGGCGCGGAGCAAGCGATAACGGCCGTCATGGAAGTCGACGCGCGCGTAATGACCTGTCGCGATCTTCTCCGCGCCGAGGGCCTGGGCATGTTCCAGGAAGGTCTTGAACTTGATCTCGCGATTGCAGAGCACGTCCGGATTCGGCGTGCGTCCCGCCGCATATTCGGCCAGGAAGTACTCGAACACGCCGTCCCAGTACTCACCCGCAAAATTTCGCGAATGGAACGGAATGCCCAGGCGCCCGCACACGGCCACGGCGTCCTTGCGGTCGTCGTCGGTGGTGCAGGGACCCGAGCGGTCGTCTTCTTCCCAGTTCTGCATGAACATGCCCTCGACCTCGTGCCCCGCCTGCTGGAGCAGGAGGGCCGCGACCGAGGAGTCCACGCCGCCGGAGACGCCGAGGATCACCTTCACGAGGTGGCCCCCGGCAGCATGCTCGACACGGCGTCGACAGGCAGGCGGCGGCCGTCCAGCCAGGCGTCGATCGTCTGCAGGATCAAGGGGCTGCGCAGCCTGGCGCCAAGCGCTTCGATCTCGTCGCGGCGCAGCCAGATGGCGCGCCGGATGCCGGTGTCGAGGGGGCGGCTGGCGTCATGCGACGTCACATGGCCGGCGAAGCCGAATCGCAACACCTGTTCGCCATGCTCGGGGCTCACCCACTGCCAGACGCCGAGAAAGGCGTCCAGGGCGATATCATGACCGGTTTCCTCGAGCGTCTCGCGCACCGCCGCGGCCTGCAACGTCTCGCCTGGGTCGAGATGACCGGCGGGCTGGTTGTAGGCAAGTTCACCGGCGATCTCTTCTTCCACGATCAGGAAGCGATCGCCGCGCGCGACGACGCACGCCACCGTCACCCGGGGGCACCATACGTTTTCGGCGGAGGAGGGGAGCTGCGGCATCGGCTTAATGAGATAGGTGGCTCTGGAAAAAGGCATATTGTGCCATTACCTGTGGAAATCGACCGGGAAAGTGGCCCGGGTTCCGGTGTATAACCAAATCGCGTATCGAAGGCTTCGAATTAATGTCCCAAGAACACGAACACGATCAGGAAAGTGACCGCGGGCACGGCCTCGCCATAGAGACCTCCCGTCCGGAAACCGCAAGGCCGCCACTGTTCCAGGTCGTCCTGCTGAACGACGACTTCACGCCGATGGATTTCGTTATCGAGGTATTGCGCAGTTTTTTCGGCATGGACCAGGAGCGGGCGGTGCAGGTGATGCTTCATGTACACACGCGAGGAAAGGGCGTCTGCGGCGTGTTCACCCGAGAGGTGGCAGAAACCAAGGTGACCCAGGTAAACGAGTACGCACGGTCTCATCAGCATCCGCTCTTGTGCACTATGGAAAAGATGTAGCCGATCCCCCATCTGGAGTTCATGCGGCATTGACAGGGGCTGGTTCCCCGCCGCCCACAGCTATCGGAGACGGTCCGTATGTTCAGCAAGGATCTCGAAGTCACCATTGGGCACTGCTACAAGCAGGCCCGTGAGCAGCGCCACGAGTTCATGACCGTGGAGCACCTGTTGCTCGCCCTCACGGAAAACACCTCCGCCCTGGCCGCCCTGCGCGCCTGTGGCGTCGATCTGCCGCGCCTTGCGGCCGATCTCCAGCGGATCATCGCCGAAACGGTCCCGGTGCTCCCGGCCGGCGACGAGCGCGACACCCAGCCCACGCTGGGCTTCCAGCGCGTGCTCCAGCGCGCGGTCTACCACGTGCAGTCCTCGGGCCGTAAGGAAGTCACCGGGGCGAACGTCCTGGTCGCGATCTTCGGCGAAAAGGACTCCCACGCCGTGTATTTCCTGCACCAGCAGGAGATCACCCGCCTTGACGTCGTGAACTACATCTCGCACGGCATCGCCAAGATCGGTGACGAGTCGGCTGCCGCGGCCCCGAACACGGACCGTGACAGCGAAGACGGTGGCGAGGGCAAGGGTAACCCCCTGAACGAATACGCTTCGAACCTGAACGAGTTGGCCATCCAGGGCAAGATCGACCCCCTGATCGGCCGTCAGGACGAGGTCGAGCGCACGATCCAGGTGCTCTGCCGCCGTCGCAAGAATAACCCGCTCTATGTCGGCGAAGCCGGCGTCGGCAAGACCGCGCTCGCGGAAGGCCTCGCCAAGCGCATCGTCGAGGGCAACGTTCCGGCCGTCCTCAAGGACGCGACGATCTGGGCGCTCGATCTCGGTGCGCTCGTCGCCGGCACGAAGTATCGCGGCGATTTCGAGAAGCGCCTG
>DATNJP010000343.1:0-29148 GCA_035603855.1 Luteibacter sp.
ACTACAGCGGCCGTGAGAGCACGGACGACGCGCAGGTCGATGGGCACATCACGCCGGTCGCGTCGAAGATCTACGGGCGCGTGGCGGAAGTTTTGGTGCTCGACAACCAGCCGGTGAAGGCCGGACAGGTGCTGGTGAAGCTCGATCCGACGGATGGCGATGTCGCCCTGCGCAAGGCCAGCAGCGCCCTCGCCCAGGCGGTTCGCCAGGTGCGCCAGCAGACCCAGTCCGCCGCCGGCGCCGACGCCTCGCTCGTCGCCCGCCGCCAGGATCTGAAGCGCGCCCAGGACGATTTGAAGCGCCGTGTTCCGTTGCTCGCCGAGAAGGCCGTGGCACCGGAGGAAGTGCAGCATGCGCGTGACGCGGTCACCAGCGCGCAATCGGCATTGGACACCGCGCAGCGCCAGGCCGACGCGGCACGTGCGCTCGTGGACGGCAGTGACGTGCAGAACAACCCCGCCGTGGAACAGGCCCGCGCGAACTTCCGCCAGGCGTGGGTCGCCGCGCAGCGCAACGCCATCGTCGCGCCGATCGACGGCTACGTGGCACAGCGCAGCGTCCAGGTGGGCAACAGCGTGCAGCCCGGCCAGCAGCTCATGACCGTCGTGCCCCTGCACGACCTGTGGGTGGACGCGAACTTCAAGGAAAGCCAGTTGCGCCACGTGCGCATCGGCCAGCCGGTGAAGGTCGAAGCCGACATCTACGGCGGCGGCATCGAATACCACGGCAAGGTGGTCGGCCTCGGCGCCGGCACCGGCAGCGCGTTCTCGCTGCTGCCTGCGCAGAACGCCACCGGCAACTGGATCAAGGTGGTCCAGCGCGTACCGGTACGCGTCGCGCTGAATGCCGACGACCTCGACAAGCACCCCTTGCGCATTGGCCTGTCCACCGCGGTCACGGTCGATATCACCGACGACAAGGGCGACGTGCTGGCGAAGCAGCCTTCGACGACCGCGGTCGCGCAGACCAGCGTCTATGACGAGGTCGCCGCGAAAGCGGATGCCGCGGCCGACGCCATCGTGCGCGGCAACCTCGGAGCCAACGTGCCTTGAGCGACGCCGCCGCCCTTCCCGAAGGTGCCTCATCCAACGGCCCCAAGCCGCTGCACGGGGGGCCACTGGTCCTGCTGACGATCGCCGTCGCGTTCTCCACCTTCATGGAGATCCTCGACATGACCATCGTCAACGTCGCGGTGCCGCATATCGCGGGCAGCCTCGGCGTGAGTCCGAACGAGGGCACGTGGGCGATCAGTTCCTACGCCCTGGCCAGCGCGATCATGCAGCCGTTGACGGGCTGGCTGGCGAAACGCTTCGGTGAAGTGCGCACGTTCTGCGTGTCCGTGGGCCTGTTCGTGGTGTTCTCCATGCTCTGCGGACTCGCCACGAGCATGCCCATGCTGGTGATCTTCCGCCTCATGCAGGGTGCGGGTTCAGGGCCGATGGTGGCCTTGTCGCTGTCGCTGTTGCTGGCGAGTTATCCAAAGACCAAGCAAGGCATCGCGCTGGCGATGTGGGCCATGACGGTGGTCGTCGCGCCCATCTTCGGTCCGATCCTGGGCGGCTACCTCACCGACAACTACTCGTGGCCGTGGATCTTCTACATCAACGTGCCGGTCGGCGCGGCGGCAGGCGTCGTGACGTGGAGCATCCTGCGCCATCGCGAAACGAAGATCGCGCGTGCACCCATCGACACCGTCGGACTGGCGCTGTTGGTGATCGGCGTCGGCTGCCTTCAGTTCATGCTCGACAACGGCAACGACCACGATTGGTTCGCGTCGCCGATGATCCTCACGCTGGGCCTCATCGCGCTCGTCGCGCTGGTCTTCCTGGTGATCTGGGAACTCACCGCGAAGCATCCGGTGGTAGATCTTTCGCTGTTCTCCCGGCGCAACTTCGCCGTGGGCGTCACCGCGTTGTCGCTGGGCATGCTGGCCTTCTTCGGCATCAACGTGGTGTTCCCCCTCTGGTTGCAGACGACGCTGGGCTACACGGCGACCTGGGCGGGCCTGGCGACGGCCCCCGTGGGCATCCTCGCCTTCGTGGTGTCGCCTTTCATCGGCAAGAACATCCAGCGGCTGGAACTGCGTGCCGTGGTGACCTTCGCCTTCATCGTCTTCGCCTTCACGTCATTCTGGTTCGCGGGCTTCAACAGTGGCGCGTCGTTCGCCACCCTGGTGCTGCCGCGCTTCATCATGGGCATCGCCATCGCGTGTTTCTTCATCCCGCTCAACCAGATCTTCCTGTCGGGGCTCAACCCCGACCAGATCGCCGGTGCGTCGGGCCTCGCCAACTTCTGCCGCACATTGGCCTCCAGCGTCTCGACGGCGATCACGGTGACGCTGTGGCAGCACCGGACCGAGTCGCACCACGCCTCGCTCACCGAGTACGTGACCCACGCGGCGCCTGCGACCACCGCCTTCACCCAGAAGCTGACCGCGCTGGGTATCCCGGGTAAGCCCGGGCTGGCCGTGGTGGACCAATTGGTCACGCGCGAAGCGGCGACGCTGGCGGTGAATGACGTGTTCTGGGGTTGCGCGCTGCTTTTCCTCTCCCTGATTCCCATTCTTTGGCTTGCGAAGCCGCCATTTGGAAATGCGGGTGGCGCGGCGGCGCATTAAAACAAAGTTAGCTAAATCGATCCAAACGGCAAACGTGAAATCCGTAAACGATTACGACACATTTCTACAACTGGTGCGGCGCAATACCTCGTGGTAGCTTTCGCCGCATGGCACAAACCCTACGCATCATTAAGAAGTATCCGAACCGTCGTCTCTACGATACGGAAATCTCGAGCTATATCACGCTGGAAGAGGTACGCCAGCTGGTGCTCGACGGGGAAACTTTCGAGGTCCGCGACGCCAAGTCGGGTGAAGACCTGACGCGTTCCGTCCTGCTCCAGATCATCGCCGAGCATGAGGAACACGGCCAGCCGATGCTCTCGCCGCAGCTGCTCTCGCACATCATCCGTTTCTACGGTGATTCGCTGCAGGGCTTCATGGGGCCTTATCTGGAGCGCAGCCTGCAGGTCTTCCTCGACCAGCAGCAGCAGTTCCGCAACCAGCTCAACAGCCTCATGGGCCAGACCCCCTGGTCCATGCTCAACGAGATGACCGAACGCAACCTCGACGTGTGGAAGTCGATGCAGCGCGGTTTCCTCGACGCCGCCACGGCCAAGCCGGCGGAACCCGTCCGGCCCGCCGGCCGGACCGGCAAGAAGCCCAGCTAAAACGCCCGGCCGCCGTGGACTTGCCCCCGGCGGCGCTGCGGCGCACGATGCGCTGCCCCGCAATATCGCGCCCGGATGCAGGCCTCCATGCCCCGTAACGACATCGCCGTGGTCGGCGCCGGACTGGTCGGCGCCCTGATCGCCACCCTGCTCACCCAACGCGGCTTTCGCGTCACCGTTTACGAAAAGCGCCCCGACCCGCGCAGCGCGGGATTCCAGGGCGGCCGATCGATCAACCTCGCCCTGGCCGAACGTGGCCTGCACGCCTTGCGCGCCACCGGCCTTGCCGAGCAGGTGCTCGACCAGGCGGTGATGATGCGCGGGCGCATGGTCCACGATCCGGCGGGCCATAGCGGCCTGCAACGCTACGGCGTGGACGATTCCGAGGTGATCTGGTCGGTGTCCCGCGGCGGACTGAACACGCTCATGCTGGATGCCGCGGAAGCGGCCGGCGCGACGATCCATTTCGACCAGGGCCTGGCGGGCGCCGATCTCGATGCCGGCACCCTCGTGCTGCGCGACGGGCACGGCGTCGAACGCACCGTGGACGCGCCCATCGTCATCGGCGCCGATGGCGCCGGTTCCGCGTTGCGCGCAGCCATGCACCGGCACTCGCCGTTGGGCGAGCGCGTGGAGGAGCTGGGCCACGGCTACAAGGAACTCGAGATCCCGCCTGGCCGGGAACCTGGCGCGCCCTTCGCCATCGAGCGCAACGCGTTGCACATCTGGCCGCGTGGTCATTACATGTGCATCGCGCTGCCGAATCGCGAAGGCAGCTTCACCGTCACGCTGTTCCTGCCGAACGACGGCGAGCACCCGAGCTTTCGCACGATCGCCGGTGCGGGTGCGGCCGAAGCCTTCTTCCGCACCGATTTTCCCGACGCGCTGGCGCTCATGCCCGAGTTCGCGGCCGACTGGTCCGCCCATCCGGTGGGGACGCTGGGCACGCTCTATCTCGACCGCTGGCATATCGGCGGCCGCGCGCTCCTGATCGGCGATGCCGCGCATGCCATCGTGCCGTTCCACGGCCAGGGCATGAACTGCGGCTTCGAAGACGCCGCCGAACTCGCGGATCTTTTCGCGGCGCAGCCGGACGATTCCGCGGCGGTGTTCGCGGAGTTCGAGGCGCGGCGCAAGCCGAACGCCGACGCCATCGCACAGATGGCGCTGGAAAACTATGTGGAAATGCGCGACTCGGTGGCTGATCCGCATTACCTGCGCAAACGCGAACTCGGCGCCCTGCTAGCCGAACGCTCGCCGACGCATTACCTGCCACGCTATCGCATGGTCACCTTCACGCACCTGCCGTATGCGTATGCGCTGGAGCGCGGGCGGGCGCAGGATGTGCTGGTGGAGCAGTTGCTGAAGGGGCATGACGACGTGGCATCGGTGGACCTCGATTCCGCGGTGCGCACCCTTGAGGCGACATTGCCTGCACTGCCTAAGCTGGCGTTTGACCGCGGCTAGCTCGTTTCGCCGCTGAAGCGGCTCCCACACAGAGCTTGCTCTGCTTGTCTGGGATGGGAGCCTGCGCAGGTCTTGTGTGTGGGAGCCGCTTCAGCGGCGATTGGGAGCCTGCGCAGGTCCTATGTGGGAGCCGCTTCAGCGACGATTGAGAGCCTGCGCAGGTCCTGTGTGGGAGCCGCTTCAGCGGCGATGGCGTGCCGGGCACGTTCCTACATGGACAACGTCCGTCCACCCCGCAACAATGGCTGGATGACCGTCGCCAACGAACCCGCCATCCTGCTTGAAGCCCGTGCCCTCGGCTTCCTGCGCCAGGACGAGCTGGTGTTCGGGCCGCTCGATTTCGTCCTGCACGCGGGCGAGATCGCGCTGGTCGAAGGCGACAACGGCAGTGGCAAGACCACCCTCATGCGCGTGCTCACGGGCATGCTGCGCGCCGGCGAAGGCGAGGTGCGCCTCGAAGGGGCCGCGTTCTCGCTGGATACCATGGCGGGCGCCGTCGTGTTCCTCGGCCATCACCTGGGCCTCAAGCTGGACCTCTCGCCGCGCGAGAACCTGGCAGTGAGCACCGGGCTCTACGGCCAGCGCGACGGGGCGAACGCGGATGCGGCGCTGGCGGAAGTCGGCCTCGCCGGCTACGAAGACGAACCCGTGCGGCGCCTCTCCGCCGGACAGAAGAAGCGCGCCGCCCTGGCCCGCCTGCTGATCGTTCCGGCGCGTGTATGGTTGCTGGACGAGCCCTACGCGAATCTCGATCGCGAAGGCATCGCCATGGTCAACCGGCTGCTTGCCCAGCACACCGCGCGTGGCGGTGCCGCGTTGGTCACGAGCCACGGCGCCGTCAGCTTCGCGGGTGGCGAGCCCCGGCGCATCCGGTTACACGCGTGACGCCCGGCAGCACGCCCGCCGCCTGCGCCGCCCTGCTGCGCCGCGACCTGACCCTGGCCTGGCGCCGTCGTGGCGACATCGCCATGCCCGTGCTCTATGCGCTGATCGTCGCCACGCTGTTTCCCTTCGCCCTGGGTCCGGACCCGGTGCTGCTCGGGCGGATCGCCGGCGGCGTGGTATTCGTCACCGTGCTGCTCGCCATCCTGCTCTCGCTGGACAATCTCTTCCGTGCCGATATCGACGACGGATCGATGGAACAGCTGATGCTGGCGCCGCAGCCGCTGGCGCTTCTGGTGGGCATGAAGATCCTCGCCCACTGGATCACCTCGGCCCTGCCCCTGATCGTGGTCGCGCCGCTCCTCGCCAGCATGCTGAAGCTGCCCACGGACACCATGCCGGTGCTCGTCATCGCGCTGGTGCTCGCGACGCCGCTGTTGAGCCTTCTGGGTGCCGTGCTGGTCGCGCTGACGGCGGGATCGAGGCGCTCTGGTATGCTTCTGGCGCTCATGTTGTTGCCGCTGTGCGTGCCGGTCGTGATCTTCGCGGCCGGAGCCGTGGCCGCCGCGCAGGAAGGGCTGCCGTGGATCGCGCCGATCGCCTGGCTGGGCGCCGGGCTCGTCATGGCACTCGTCCTTGCGCCGCTGGCTTGCGCCACCGCGCTGCGCATCGCCATGGACACATGAAGTTTCGCAACCGTGCGGCCCTATTCCGGGACTCACGGGGCTTGAACGAACCTGCGACGAGGATCGATGGCTAACTGGGTTCCGCTCTGGCTTCACCGCCTCGGCTCGCCGCCGGTGTTCTACCGTTTCGCCGGAGCCGTGCGCCCGTGGGCGCTCGGTCTTGCGCTGGTGCTCGGCCTCGTCGCGCTCTATGGCGGCCTGTTCATCGCCCCCGCGGATTACCAGCAGGGCGATGCCTACCGAATCATCTTCATCCATGTGCCCAGCGCATGGATGAGCCTGTTCATCTACGGCGCCATGGCCGTCGCCGCCTTCATCGGGCTCGTGTGGCGGATCAAGATCGCCGAAGTGGTGGCGATGGAATCCGCGCCGGTCGGTGCCGCCTTCACCTTCATCACGCTCGTCACCGGCTCGCTCTGGGGCAAGCCGATGTGGGGCACCTGGTGGACGTGGGACGCACGGCTCACCTCCGAGCTGGTGTTGCTGTTCATCTACCTCGGCGTGATCGGCCTGTATCACTCCTTCGAAGACCGTCGCCAGGGCGCCCGCGCGGCATCCTTCCTGGTGTTGGTCGGCGCTGTGAACGTGCCCATCGTGCATTTCTCGGTCAACTGGTGGAACACGCTGCACCAGGGCTCCACCGTGCGCCTGCTCGGTCCGTCGCATATCGAGGCCAGCATGCTCTGGCCGCTGCTGACCATGATGGCCGCCACCAAGCTCTATTACATCGCGAGCCTGTTCGCCCGCGTGCGCGCCGACTTGATCGCCTCCGAAGGCGGCAAGGGCTGGGTGCGCGATCTTCTCGCCGGACCGACGGGGAACGATCCCGCATGAGTCAGGTCCTTGCCATGGGCGCCTACGGTTTCTACGTATGGACCGCCGTCGCCGTCTTCTTCATCGTCCTCTTGATCGACACGCTGGCCCCGTTGTCCCGGCGCCGCCGCAATCTGCGCGAACTACGCGCACGGATCGCGCGCCAGGAAAACCGCCGCCGGCCGGGAACCCCACCTAGCAATGAATCCAACGCGTAAACGCCGCCTCGCCATCGTGATCTCGGTCGTCGCCGCCGCCGTCGTGGCCGTGGGCCTGATCGTGTTCGCGCTGCAGCGGAACATGAATTACCTGTTCACCCCGAGCCAGGTACAGGAAGGCCAGGCCACTCAGTACGCCACGTTCCGTCTTGGCGGCATGGTCAAGTCCGGATCGATCCAGCGCGCCGCCGACACGTTGAAGGTGAGCTTCATCGTCGTCGACGATGGCGGCGCCATGCCCGTGGAATACACCGGCATCCTGCCCGACCTGTTCCGCGACAACCAATCCGTCATCGCCACGGGGCGCATGGACAGCGGCCGATTCATCGCCAGCGAAGTGCTCGCGAAGCACGACGAGAACTACATGCCGAAGGAACTCAAGGACGCGATGGCCAAGGCGCACGAGAATCGCAAGATCGACGACAAGGCCATGAAGGATCCGATGAAATGATCCCCGAGCTTGGCCAGTTCGCCCTCGCCCTCGCCCTGCTGCTCGCCCTGGCGCAGGGCGTCCTGCCGATCATCGGTGCGTGGCGCAACAACGCCGCGCTGATGGCCGTGGCGCGTCCGGCCGCCGCGGGCCAGGGCGTCTTCGTGTTCGCCGCGATGGCGATCCTCATCTACGCGTTCCTCACTTACGACTTCTCGGTCGCCTACGTCGCCGACAATTCGAACCTCGCCCTGCCCTGGTATTACCGCGTCACCGCGGTATGGGGCGCGCATGAAGGCTCGATGCTGCTGTGGGTGTTCATCCTCAACGTCTGGTCGCTGGCGCTGGCCGCGTTCAGTCGCCACCTGCCGCCGGCCTTCGTCGCGCGCGTGCTGGCCGTGCTCGGCCTGATCGGCGTGGGGTTCCTCGCCTTCATCCTGTTTACCTCGAACCCCTTCGTGCGCGAACTGCCGATGCCGGCGGACGGCGGCGACCTCAACCCGGTGCTGCAAGACCCGGGCATGACCTTCCACCCGCCCGTGCTGTACATGGGCTACGTCGGTTTCTCGGTCGCCTTCGCGTTCTCCATCGCCGCGCTGCTCGGCGGTGAAATGGAGCAGGCCTGGGTTCGCTGGGCGCGTCCGTGGACGAACATCGCCTGGGCGTTCCTCACGCTCGGCATCGTCGCCGGCAGCTGGTGGGCGTATGCCGAGCTGGGCTGGGGCGGCTGGTGGTTCTGGGATCCGGTGGAGAACGCCTCGTTCATGCCGTGGCTGGTCGGCGTCGCGTTGATCCACGCGCAAGCCGTCACCGAGAAGCGCGGATCCCTGCCCGCCTGGACGGTGCTGCTTTCGCTGTTCGCGTTCTCGCTGTCACTGCTCGGCACCTTCCTCGTGCGCTCGGGCGTGCTGACCTCCGTGCATGCGTTCGCCTCCGATCCGCGACGTGGCCTGTATATCCTCGGCTTCCTCGTCGTCGTGATCGGCGGTTCGCTGCTGCTGTATGCCATCCGTGCACCGAAGGTCGCCACGGGCAAGCCGTTCGCGCCGATGTCGCGCGAGACCGGCGTGATGATCGCCAACCTGCTGTTCACCACGGCGGCGGCGATGGTGTTGCTCGGCACGTTGTTCCCGTTGATCGGCGACGCGCTGAACCTCGGCCGCATCTCGGTCGGACCACCGTACTTCGGTTTTCTTTTCGTGATGTTGATGGCTCCCGCCGTGCTGCTGCTGCCATTCGGGCCGTATCTGCGCTGGGGTCGCGCCGAAGGGCGGCAACTCACGGCGATGGCGTTACGCGCAGGCGTGGCCGCCGTCATCTGCGCGATCGTCGCCGCCGTCTTCGTGCAGGGCCAGCTGCGCGCCATCGCAGGTGTCGCCGGTGCGGTGTGGGTCGGCGCGGGCACGCTTGCCTACGTGGTCAAGCGCTGGCGCGAGATGCCGCGCGGCCGGCGTTATCCCGCTGAGATGGGCGGCATGCTCATCGCGCACGCCGGCGTCGCGATCTTCGTCATCGGCGTGATGCTTTCCGAAGCGCTCAGCGTTGAGCGCGACGTGCGACTGGCCCCCGGCCAGAGCGAATCCATCGGTGGTTACGACTTCCGCTTCGACGGCGTCGAGGAAACCGAAGGTCCCAACTGGCGCGCGGACGAGGGCATCGTCACGATCCTCCGCGACGGCACGACGATGGCCACCATGCATCCGCAGAAGCGCACCTACTCGCGCGGCCAGGTGCAGACCGAATCCGCGATCGACGCCGGCCTGTTCCGCGATATCTATGTGGCGCTGGGCGAGCCCATGGATGCCAACAACGTGGAGGGAGCGTGGGCTTTGCGTCTCTACCACAAGCCCTTCGTGCGCTGGATCTGGCTGGGTGGCCTGTTCATGATGGCCGGCGGATTTCTTGCCGCGTGCGAGCGCCGTTTCCGGGCGAAGAAAGTCGCCGCCGATGTCGCCGTGACCCCGCCCGTGAAGGGTAAGGGCAAGGGCAAACTGAAGACCAAGGAATCGCTGGCATGAGCCGCCTCATTCCCTTCTTCGCCTTCATCGCGCTCGTGGGCTTGTTCGGCTTCGGCATCTGGTGGAATACGCGGCACGACCAGCACGAGATCGTGTCTCCGCTGATCGACAAACCCGCGCCCGCCTTCGTCCTGCCCGTGCTGGGGGAACCGGCGCGCACGGTCGACAAGGCCTCGTTGCTGGGCAAGCCATACTTCCTCAACGTGTTCGCCAGCTGGTGCATCGAGTGCGTGCATGAACACCCGATGCTGATGACGGACATGAAGCAGCTCGGCCTCCCGCTGGTCGGTTTCAACTACAAGGACGATCCGGAAGCCGCCACCTCGTGGCTGGCCGAGCACGGCAATCCCTTCGACGTGATCGTCGCCGATCGCGACGGCCGCGCGGGGATCGACTTCGGTGTCTACGCCGCGCCGGAAACCTTCCTTGTCGATGCGAAGGGTGTCATCCGCTACAAGCGCATCGGACCGATCACGCCCGACGTGATCGAGAAGGAAATCCGCCCCGCCCTTGCCGCCCTGGCGAAGGAAGCGCCGTGATGCGTCGCGCACTGCTGTGGTTCGCGCTGTGCCTACTGCCCATGCTGGCCATGGCGCAGGCGATCCAGCCGCTGCCCTTCCGCGACCGCGCGGAGGAAGTGCGTTTCCAGAAACTGAGTTCCGAACTGCGCTGCCCGATGTGCCAGAACGAAACCCTGGCCGACTCGAACGCGCCGATCGCGCACGACCTGCGCCGGCAGGTGTTCGAGATGATCCAGGCGGGCAAGTCCGATGAGGAGATCAAGTCGTACCTCGTCGACCGTTATTCGCAGTTCGTGCTGTACAAGCCGCCCGTGGAGCCGTCGACCTGGCTGCTCTGGTTCGGACCACTGGTGGTGCTCGCCGCCGGCGCGATCGTCGTGGCGGTGCAGGTGCGTCGCCGCGCACGACAGAATCCCACCGCCGCCACTCCGGCCAACGACACCGAGGACGATTGGTGACTTTCGCGTTCTATCTCGTCGCGGGGGCCATGCTTGCCTTCGCGCTCGCCCTACTGCTTGTCCCCCTGGTCCGTCAGGGGCGCCGTGATGGCCGCTCGCGCGGCGTGTTCGCCCTCGTCGTATCGATCGCCGTCGTCGTGCCGTTGGCCAGCGCGGGCATCTACATGCTGGTCGGTACGCCGTCGACGCTCGGTGGCGTCGAACCGGCGAAGGACATGACCGTCGGCGAAGCCATCGACAGCTTGCTGACACGCCTGAAAGAACACCCGGACGACGCCCAGGGCTGGCTGCTGCTGGGCCAGACCTACAGCATGCTCAAGCAGCCGGCGGATGCCCGCTCCGCCTATGACCACGTTCTGAAGCTGGACGCGAAGAACGTCGCGGCCATGGTCGGCTGGGCCGAAAGCGATTCGCTCGTGCGTCCGGACCATCGCATCGAAGGTCGCGGCTTCGACCTGCTCAATGGCGCGCTGGCCATCGACCCGCAAAGCCAGAAGGCGCTGTGGCTCCTGGGCATCGCGCAGTTCCAGAGGGAGGCGTACGCCGACGCCGCGGCCACCTGGCGTAAGCTGCAACCCCTGCTCGATCCGGATTCCAACGTGGCACACGCGGTGGCCCAGCAGATCGCGCTGGCCGACAAACGCGCCGCCACCCCTTGAAGGAGCCGCTCATGGGCGACGCCCGCCGTTACCACCCCCTGTCCTCGCCCTTCCGCATGAAGCGCGGCGGTGAACTGCATGGGGCGCGCGTGGCGTTCGAGACGTGGGGCACGCTGACCGCCGCCCGTGACAACGCCATCCTGATCCTGACCGGCCTGTCGCCCAGTGCCCATGCCGCGGCGAATGCCGAGGATCCGACGCCCGGTTGGTGGGAGGACATGATCGGCCCCGGCCGCGCGTTCGACACCAACCGCTACTACGTCATCTGCGTGAACTCGCTGGGCAGCGACAAGGGGTCCACCTGCCCCGCGTCCATCGATCCCGCCACGGGCGAGCCGTATCGCCTGAGCTTCCCGGAACTCTCGCTCGAGGATGTCGCCAACGCGGCCCACGAAGCCGTGAGTGGGCTGGGTATCGAACAACTGGCCTGCCTCGTAGGCTGCTCCATGGGCGGCATGAGCGCCCTTGCGTACATGGTCTTGCACCCGGGCAGCACGCGGACCCACATCAGCGTCGACACGGCTCCGCAGGCGCAGCCCTTCGCCATCGCCATCCGCTCGCTGCAGCGCGAGGCGATCCGCCTCGATCCGCATTGGAACGAGGGCCGCTACAGCGGCGACGAATGGCCGGAACACGGCATGAGCATCGCGCGCAAGCTCGGCGTGATCACGTATCGCTCCGCGATGGAATGGAAAGGCCGCTTCGCCCGCATCCGCCTCGACCCGGACGAACGCGAGGGCAGCGAGCCCTTCGGCTTCGAATTCCAGGTGGAGTCCTACCTGGAAGGCCATGCGCGCCGGTTTAATCGCCAGTTCGACCCGAACTCCTATCTGTACCTCTCGCGCGCCAGCGACTGGTTCGATATCAGTGAATACGGGGATGGCGACGTGAAGCGCGGCCTCGCCCGCATCCATGTGGACCGCGCCATGGTCATCGGCGTGAGCACGGACATCCTGTTTCCGCTGGAACAGCAGGAAACGATCGCCAAGGGCCTGGAAGCCGCGGGGGCGCACGTGGAATTCGTCGCGCTGGACTCCCCGCAGGGGCACGACGCCTTCCTGGTCGACATCGAGAACTACAGCCGGGCCATCGGCGGTTTCCTGCGCTCGCTCTGAGTTCCCCGAACGGGTGAGGCCGGGTCCGGCCGGCGTTTGCTATCATGGGGATGACGACGCGTCCCCACGCACCGAATGAGGTTCCACCCATGATCACGGTCGATTTTCCGGGCAGCCGCAAGCTTATCGAGGCCATCGATGCCTCGGTCGCCCAGTCGAGCACACCGGCGATCACCGACGCCCTGCGCAACGCGCTGTGTCGGCTGATCCGTTCGCAGGAAGTCGAACTTCCCTCCTGCGTGTTCGAAACCGCCGGCGACCACTACGCCCGTCGCGAGCTCTACCGCAGCGACGACCACGGCTACAGCGTCGTGGCGATGACCTGGGGCCCCGGCCAGGGCACCCTCATCCACGACCATAGCGGCATGTGGTGTGTCGAAGGCGTCTGGAACGGTGCACTGGAGATCGTCCAGTACGAGCTTCTGGACCACGAGGCCGAGCGTTACCACTTCCGCCCCGTCGGCTCGATCCAGGCCGGCCCGGGCTCCGCCGGCAGCCTCATCCCGCCCCACGAGTACCACACCATCCGCAACCCCAGCGAGGACGCGCTGGCGGTGAGCCTGCACATTTACTCGGGCCGGATGACCCAGTGCGCCGTGTTCAACCCGGAGGGCGACGACTGGTACCTGCGCAACGAGCGCCAGCTGGGGCTCGACCAGGTCCACTGATTCCCGCATAATCGCGGGCCCCATGCCGAAATGGCGGAACCGGTAGACGCGGCAGACTCAAAATCTGTTTGTAGAAATACAGTGTGGGTTCGAGTCCCACTTTCGGCACCAAATCTGGGAAACAGGGCAAACCAAGCCCTTAGCATCACTCCAAGAACCCGCCCTTTCAGCGGGTTTTTTGTTGGCCGGTTTCCCGTGGGGGCCCTGGGAACTACAAATGCAGCCACCCGGTTCAATGCCAAGGAAGCCGTTTCGCATGAAGCCCTCTCTATCTCTCGCGACAATGTCTCTCGTTGCATGCCTGGGTCTTTCGTCACTCGTCTCGGCTGATGTTTCCGAGTTCAGGTACCTGAAAGACGCCATCGCTGCAAGCCCGATCCTGACGACGTTTCAGAAGGTCGCGAAATACGCATATCCCCGGGAATGGGATCAGATAATCACTCGCTTTGCACCCGTGGACGGCTCATGCAGCGCGGAGACCTCCGCCAGGCTTGCTGCCATGAGCAAACGCGACGCCCGGCGATTCGTGGACGAGCATTCCATCCTGGGGCACTTCGTGGTTCGTGGCAGCGCGGATTCATCGGTAGGCAAGCCACTCGACGTGATACTGCTTTTTCCCATGGATTTTTCGAAGACCATCAAGGAGGGGGAGACTCTGAACCTCACGAGCCTTGCCAAGACGCCGATCACCGTGCGTATCGTAAACGGGGAGGTACTTGTCGGTGGCTATAAGGTTGACCGGGAGAACTCCGTCAATACGGACGAGGGTGCAGTTATCGCCATCGATGGGTGCGAGGCGTTGAACTGATCTTGCGGCTGAAGCCAGTACAGGATGAGTACGGAACAGGGCTTGGCCGGTCGGCGGCATGCCTTCCCGCCCAGGTGACCGCCCATTGAGTTTCGACTGCGTCGCATACAGATCTCGTTTCTGGACCGATTAATCTGTTAAAGCGACATGAAAATCATCAACAGGCTTCCCGGGTTGCCCGTGGAGCGCGCGCTGCGCGTAATCTCCGGCCGCTGGAAGGCAATCATCCTCTACGCGCTGCTCGACGGCCCGCACCGGACGCACGAGCTCGAAGAACGCATCGCAGGCATTTCACAGAAGGTGCTGATCGAGCAACTGCGGGCGCTCGAAGAACACGGTTTGGTGACCCGGCAGCCGAGCGCGGCGGATCGCCAGGGCGTCGAGTACGTGCTCACGCCGCTTGGCCGTAGCCTGCGGCCTCTTCTCGATTCGCTGATCTCCTGGGGCGTGCATCACGCCGAGGAACTCGACGATGCCGACCGGCTTCTGCCCTGCAGCGCCGTCGTTCGTGATCGTCCGGCCTGACGCTTACGTCTCGCGCGATGACGTGGAAACGGCTCCCTCCGCACGTCGAAGCGCGTCGCGCAGTTGCTCGCACGTGAAAGGTTTCAGTATCTCCACCGCTTGCGCAGGGACACCCTCGCGATCCGCGGCGGGGTCCGAAAGCATGAGAATGACGGCCATTGCCTGTTCCTGCTTCGACGCGGCGATCTCAAGATAAGACCCCGGGCGATCCTCGTCCGACGCAGGTACCGTCGCCGCCAGCACGTCGACGCAGTCGATGAGGGTGACGGCATCCGCCGCCGCCCGGTGGGTCGCGAACCTTCCAACGCGATATCCCCACGATGAAAGCCTGTCGTGGAGGGTGTCGGCCAGCAGCGGGTCTGGCTCGATGACGATGGCGACTTTCTGCGGAGATTGCATGGCTACCCCCTTGAGAGACATGACCATACGCCTATCGTCGCCAACCCGCATGGTCATGTGTGTCTTTGGCGGTCAGCTCAGGTAACCACCGTCGATGGTCAGGCTGGCGCCGTTGATATAACGGGCCTGCGGACCGGCCAGATACGCAACGAGCGCTCCCACTTCCATCGGCTGGCCAAGGCGTCCCACCGGGAGCATCGGTATCAGCATCTCTTCGTAACCCGTGGTCATGTCGGTCGCGATCGGGCCCGGCTGCACGTTGTTCACCGTGATGCCCCTCGGGCCAAGGTCACGCGCGAGGCCGCGGGTCATGGCCTGGACAGCGCCTTTCGACGCGGAATACAGCGACGAGCCCGGGAACCCCGAGCGGTCGGCCACCACGCTGCCCACGTTGATGACGCTGGCGCCTTCGCCCATGTGATGCGCCGCCGCCTTCGTGCCGATGAAGACCGCACGGACGTTCACCCCGAAGAGGCGGTCGAAGTCGGCCAGCGAGGTTTCCTCGAGCGGACTATGGATCAGCAGCCCTGCATTGTTCACCAGGATATCGAGGCGGCCACGCGCCTTCGCGGCGCTGTCGATGGCGGTGACGAGTGACGCCTCGTCGGAGCTATCCGCGCGCACCGCGGACGCCTGACCGCCTTTGGCCTGGATATCGCTCACGAGCGCCGCCGCCACATCGGGCGAATTCGCGTACGTGAAGGTCACATGGGCGCCGGCTTCCGCCAGCGCGCGTACGATGCCGGCACCGATGCCGCGCGAGCCACCGGTGACGAAAGCGGACTTGCCTTCAAGGAACGGGGATGTCATGGAAAGCCTCATTATGGAATGAATGATCAATTATTCGAGTAAAAAGAAGGGGCTGAACGCCCCGGTCTACCGTCTCGCCGCAATGAGGAAACGCGCGGCATGACCTAGTTTACTCGATAATTGATCATTCAGTCCATAATTACCGCGAGGCCAGCCCACGCAAGGCCACCCTGACGATGCCCTCCAGTACCTGCCGGGACGCTCCGCCACGTGCCGCCACCTTGAGTCCGGACAACGTCGCCAGCAGGAATTGCGCTGCCTCGGTGGGATCCAGGCTTTCCGCCAGTTCACCGCGTGCGATGCCGTCGCGGATGCGACTCTCGAAGGCGAGCAGCGTCCGTGCGGTGACATCCGCGGTGACCGCCGCGACATCGGTCGCGGTCGTACCGAATTCCGTGACGGCATGGATGCCCAGGCACGCCCGTGCGTTCCCGGACGACGCATCCACGGCGAAATTGAGCAGCGCTTTCTCGATGCCATCCAGGACGGAAGCGCTCGCGAACATCGCCGAAAGCGTCACGCCCACGCTCTCCTCGGAGTAACGCTTCAGCGCTTCCAGATAGAGCGAGCGCTTGTCGCCAAAAGTGTCGTAGAGGCTTTGCCGGCCGATGTTCATCGCTTCCAGCAGCATCGGCGTGGACGTCCCTTCGAAGCCGTGCATGGCGAAGGTGTCGATGGCCCGTTGCAGGGCCGTGTCGCGGTCGAATTCACGGGGACGCGCCATGGCCCGGCCTTTCTGGAACGATAAGTCCACAAAGCATACCACCGGGACCGACGCGTCGCCTCAGAGCTCCCTAACGATACGGAAGCCCACGCGGGCGTTGCGCAGGTCGGCCGCGGCGCCTTGCCGATACGCGGAGCGGACCATGTCCGGGGCACTGCCCCATGAACCGCCACGGATCACCCGGCGGGTGCAGCCCGGATTCACCCAGGCCTCGGCCGTGCGCGGCGCACGGATGTAGTTGTCGTGCCAGCAGTCCGCCACCCATTCCGAAACGTTGCCGCCCATGTCGTAAAGGCCGAACGGATTCGGGGTGAAGCTCATGACCGGCGCTGGCCCCCAGTAACCATCCTTGTAGCCACTGAACGCGTTGCTCCAGCGGCGACCCGAACCCGAACGGTCGCCACCGCCCGTGAGGTTCTCGATGCGCGAACTGGGATTGCTGTCGCCCCACCAGTACTTCGTGGTGCTGCCAGCGCGCAGCGCGTACTCGAATTCGGCTTCGCTAGGCAGGCGGTACTTCTTGCCGCTGCGTTGCGAGAGCCAGTCGGCGTAAGCCTTGGCGTCGTTCCACGAGACGTTGATGACCGGCAGGCGTTCCTGCCCGGGCTTGCCCGCGTAGTCGTCCTGCCAGGTCACCGACGCATCGTCGCGGAGGCCACCGCTCTGCTCGTCGTACACGCTGCCACCGCCCATCGACTGCGATTGCGGCACATAGCCCGACGATCGCACGAAATCGCGGAACTGGCCGATCGTGACCGGACTGCGCGCCATGGCGAAGCCCTTGTCCACCTGCACTTCGTGCACCGGCGCTTCGTCGGGATCGTGGCCCGCCTCTCCATCGGGCGAGCCCATCAGGAACTTGCCCGTGGGAACCACCACCATGGGCGGCGCCTGTCCCGACGAATCGACGAAGCGATCGGCGAAGACCTGGCCCGGTTTGTAACTGGAATACAGCTTCGCGTTGGTCACGCGTTCGTTGAAGTCGTCGATGCCGGCGAGGTCGGGACTGATCTGCTGCGCTTTCGTGGCCAACTGCTGGGCCAGTTCGATGTTGCCTGCGTCCAGTGCCGAGCGGGCCTGCGCGAGCATCGCCGTGGCGTTCTGCCGGCGCATGCCTTCGATGCGTCCGCGCGTGTCCTGCAGTGCCTGCGATTCGGGCTCGATGGCGGCCGCCTCCGCCAGTGCGGCGTCGGCACCGGGGAAATCGTTCTGCGCGACGGCCGCCAGCGCCTTGTCGAGCACGCTGCGCTGGACCGTGGTGATGCCCTGCTCCGCCACCGCGTTCTCGGGATCGAGCGCGAGCACGTCGCGATAGGTGTCGAGCGCGCTGTCACCGTGTGGCTGGCTGGCCTTGCCTTGTTGCAACTGCTCGGCGGCCTTGGCGAGCAAAGGCCGCACCTTGTCGAGCAAGGCCAGCTTCTGCTGCAACGGGGCGACATCCTTGGCACTGGACGGAAGCGCCTTGAGCGCGGCGAGCGAATCGCGCGCGGCATCCGCATCGCCCAGCGCGATGTCCTGTTCGATCTCGGCCGCGAGACGCGCACGCACTTCGTCCATGCCGGCCAGGGCACGCTGGCTGTCCGCCTTTTCCTTGAGCGCGCTCATGAACAGGGCCGAGGCGCTGTCCTTGCCGCCCACGAGGCGATCGGCGGCGAGCGCCTTGTCGCCGCGGTCGAGCAAGGCGGTGAGTTCCGCCGAGTCCGGGCTCGCCTGCGCGGGCAGCGCGATGTCCTCGGTCTTTTCCCGACGACGCGCGGCGATCACCGAGGCCGGAGCGAGCACGATCGGCGGACCGGCATCGATCTCGGAGACGACGGCCGCGGGCGCCGCCTGCGGACGCTGGTCGAAGCCCATGACCGCTGGCTGACCACGCTGCGCCGACCGGGGCGTGTTCTGCGTCGGCTCGACGTGAAGTACCTGCGGAAAGAAGTGGTAGAACAATGCGAAGCCGAGCACGGCAACGCCCAGCGCACCGCCAATGGCGCGCTGTCGGCGGACGGTCTCGTTATTCGGCATGGTGGGCGGTTCCGTGCGGGCCTGCTATCGTGCGATGCCACCTTAGGGAATCGCGCGCGACAGGGCAACACGAACGTCGACGCGATCCCAAGTATCCACAAGGACGCAGCATGACATCGAGCGAACTCGCTCCCGACGCCCCCTGGATCGACCGCCGCGAGGCGCTGGATACATGGCTCGCGCCGATCGGCCCGACCGCGGTCGTCGGCCTCGACACGGAATTCATGCGCCGTAACACCTTCTACCCGCAACTCGCCCTGCTCCAGCTTGCCCACGACGAGCGTTATGCGCTCATCGATCCGCTGGCCGTCCCCCTGGACGATGCGCTCGCGCCGACGTTCGCCGCACAGCCCGTCGTCACCGTGATGCACAGCGCCGGCGAGGACCTGGAAGCGATGTCGCCCTTCCTTCCCGACGGTCCCCACACGCTGTTCGACACGCAGATCGCGGCGGCCTTCGTGGGCATGGGGCTGGGCATCAGTTATCGGGCCCTGGTCGCCGACCTGGTCGGCGCCGAACTCGACAAGGGCGAGACACGCAGCGACTGGTTGCAGCGCCCTCTCACCGAATCGCAGAAACTCTATGCGACGCTAGACGTCGTCCACCTGCACCCGGTGCACGCCATCCTTGCCGAGCGCCTTGAGCAACGCGGCCGCAGCGCGTGGCATGCCGAGGACTGCGCGCGCATGAAACGCCGCGCCAGCCAGCGCGAAGGTGACCCGCAGCCGCAACGGGGGTTCAAGGCAGCCAGTGACTGGCCCGCCGAGAAGCAAGCGCTGCTGCGTCGTGTGCTGCGTTGGCGCGAATCCATGGCGCGCGCGCTCGACAAGCCACGTTCATGGCTGCTGGAAGACACCCAGGCCATCGACCTTGTCGGAAACGTGCCCAGCGTGCAGTCGAACCTCGACGAACGCACGCGTGGCACGCGCGCCCTGCGCTCGCCGCAGCGTCTGGAGCTGTTCGAACTACTGCAGCGTCCCGTGGACGCCGATGAAGTGGCCGGCACGGCACCGATCATCGGTCACCCGCTTGGCGACGCGAAGCGCGCCATCAATGAGATGCGCAGCGCCATCGACACACTGGCCACGCAGCTCGACCTGCCGCCCGGGCTGCTCTGCGCGCGCCGCTCGATGGAAGAGTTCGTGATGAGCCGTACCTGGCCGGAAGCCCTCGAAGGCTGGCGGCGCGGGGTGCTGTTCGACCGGCTGTCGGCGTTGCTTCCGGACTGAGAATGACGCGGTCAGCCTGCGTCGCGGGCGGCCTCGACGAGGCTGTCACGCAGGGCGACGATGTCCTTCTGCAACCGCGAGAAATCCGTCGACGTGAGCCCACATGCCTTCGTCAGGTCGATGGCGAATGCGGTCTCCCGCAACTGCCTGCCGCTCGCCGTCAACGCGATCCGCACGTGACGCTCGTTCGCCACGTCCCGCGTGCGTGTCACATAACCCATCGCCTCGAGCTTCTTCAGGATGGGAGTAAGCGTGTTGGACTCGAGAAAGAGCTTCTCGCCGAGGCCGCCCACGGTCTGGTTGTCCTGCTCCCATAGCGCGACAATCGTCACGTACTGGGTGTAGGTGAGTCCCAGCCGTTCCAGGATGGGCCGGTAGACCTTGCCGAATGCCAGATTCGCGGAATAGACCGCGAAGCAAAGGAAGTCGCTCAGTTTTTGTGGGACGGGCTCGGCTTGGGCGCCTGCTCCCGTCGTAGGGCCCTCGATCGTGTTGTCGATCATGCTCGTCTCCCATGCGCTTCGGACACAGGTCCGCCGTCGCCATGATACATCGCATGCGAGTGGATCGGCATCGCTTTATGAAGGCGAACGCAGCCCCGGGACATAAAGGCTGCTTTGTCTCAATGAGTTACGAGACAAACCAAAAAGAACAGTCATAAAGAATCGCTTGACATCGGTGCCGATCAGGTCGCACGATATGCATATCGTATGCGATCCAAGCGCACCCGATGCCTGTGCAGGGCGGGCCTTCAAGCCACTCCAACGTACCCAAACAACGAGGTTCCTCCCCATGAGCAAGATCGAAAAAGTCCTCCTGACCGGCCAGACCCATACCATGCTGCATAAGGGCGCCTCGCGCGCCGGGCACGGCAACGTGGACCTTGAGCTGTCCTCCCCCGGCAATGCCCGATTGAACCAGTCTTTCGTCGACATCGTTCCGCATCCGACGGCGGAACAATTCTTCGCCGGTGCGTGGTCGGCCTGCTACATCTCGGCCGTGGTGCTGGCGGCGCAGGAGAAGAAGGTCGCGTTACCGGCAGACCTCGCTGTCGACATCGAGGTCGACCTGGGCCAGACCGGTGAGGACTACTTCCTGCAGGCGCGCTTCAACGTCAGCCTGCCCGGCCTTGCTCAGGACGTCGCGGAGGCGATCGCCCATCGTGGTCATGAAATCTGCCCTTACTCGAAGGCGACCAGGGGCAACATCGACGTCGCGCTGAACGTCTCGGTGTCCTGATCTATCCCGTGGGGAGTCACCATCTGGGTGCCTCCCCCTAGGTCATCGGTCACCTATGGAGGGAGTCGCGCCGTGCGTAAGCTGGTCGCATCCGCCCATGGAGACGACCAATGCACCGAACGCTCCATGCCGTTGCCGCCTGCCTGATGAGCTTTACGTTCGCTTCCGCGTTCGCGCGCCCGGCGGAGACCGACACCGCCGCACGCACCTTCGACGCGATACGCAAGGCCAGCCTCGCCAACGGTGTCGATGAAGCAGGCTACCGCCGTATCGGCGGCATCGACCAGTGGATCACCGTGCGCGGCCGGCACAAGGACGCGCCATTGCTGTTGTTCCTCCATGGTGGACCCGGTTTCACCTCGACCCCCACCAGCTACTTCGAAACCGCGGGCTGGCAGGAGTATTTCCTCGTCGCGGAGTGGGACCAGCGAGGTGCGGGGAAGACACTCGCCCGCGCTCCCGATGCGCAAGGCCCTTTGTCCATAAAGCGCATGGTGGACGACGCCGAGGCGGTCGCCGCGGATCTGCGCCAGCGATACCACCGGAAGAAGATCGTGCTGATGGGCCACTCCTGGGGCACGGTGCTCGGGCTGGAACTCGCCCGCCGCCATCCCGACTGGTTCAGCGCGTACGTCGGCATGAGCCAGCTGGTGGATTTCCCCCAGAGTGAACGGATGGGGTTCGAACGCACCCTCGCCGACGCAAAGGCGGCCGGCGACGGAGACGCCGTGAAAGCGCTCGAAGCCATGGCGCCCTATCCTGACGCCGCGCATCCCGAGCGCGATGCGAAGAACATCGAGGCGGAGCGCGTCTGGTTGAACAAGTACCGGGGCGAGTTCTGGACCGGCAACGGCGAGCTCTACGGTGACCTGGCCCAGATGAGTCCCGATGTCACCGCTGGCGACATCGCCTTCCGCGACCGGGGCATGGCGACCAGCATCCAGGCGCTACTGCCCGAGGTCCGCAAGCTCAGTTATGCCGACGCGACGCAGTTCCGCGTGCCGATCGTGCTGCTCGAAGGCCGCCACGACCGCGCCGTTTCATCCGAACTCGCCGCGCAGTGGTTCACCCGCCTCCAGGCGCCGCAAAAGCGTCTCGTCTGGTTCGAGGACTCGGGACACCAGATCCCGAGCGAAGAGCCCGGCAAACTCCTCGTCACCCTCGTGGATGTCGTGCTTCCGCTCGCCCAGACGGGTTCGGGAGCCACGCCGTGACCCGTTGGCAGCGTCGAATCCGGCTGATATAGTTTGCGCTTCGTGGGGCGGTAGCTCAGCTGGGAGAGCGTCGCGTTCGCAATGCGAAGGTCGGGAGTTCGATCCTCCTCCGCTCCACCAGTGTATTTTCCAGACAGAACAGCGCTTCACGCCTCGGGTGTGAAGCGCTGTTTTGCTTTGGGCGCCACGTCGCCGGATCACTATGTAAATTCGGCAGGATGTCTGAAACCTCGACGGAGGTTTGCCGACTATCCATGAACTTGCGAATTAGATCGTGGCACCCTTAGCGGATATCCTCGGACCAAAGGCTTGGGAGATCGCGTGAACGGAAGCACGGCGCACTGGAGAGCGTGGGGGCAACACCTTGCCATCGCGGGCGCCTACGCCGCCAGCTATGAACTCACCCGCCACGTCACGTTCTCGCACTGGATACTCACGGCGGGCCTGCGCCTGGCCTGCCTCCTCCTGATGCCATTCCGCTACTGGCCTGCGCTCGCACTCGGGGAAGCGTTTCCGATGGCGGAGAACGCCGTGCTCTGCCTGCCTCAGTTCGGCGGCGCCTGGGCGGTTTCGGCGTCGGTACCCATGATCGTGTTGTGCATGGCTCTCGTGAAACCGATGCGTGAGCGTTGGGCGCTGTATGGGCCGGATGGCCGCGTGCGGATGAGTGTCGTCCTGGTCGCGACCCTGGGTTGCGCGGTGCTCACCGCGGCCAAGACCATCGTCACCCTCGCCACGGCGCTGCTGGCCTCACCCGATGCGTGGCACGACATCTCGGTTCCCACGTATTTCTGGGCCTATCTGCTGGGCGCCTATCTCGGTGCGCTGACGCTCACACCCATCATCCTTGCGATGCATGAGCGTAGCCAGGCACATCGTCAGATCACCTTCGCGCTTGTTCGGCAGAGCCCTCTCTTTCGCGACACGATGATGTGGGCGCTGCCGATCTTGACTGGGCTGGCCTGCTTCGCCCTGGTGACCCACGACGACGTGGCGCGCGAGTTGGCACGGCTCGCCATGCTGTTGCCTGTGCTCGGTCTCGCCGTGCGTCACGGCTGGCACGGCACGGCCGTTGGCGGCATGGGTGCGAGCATCGCGCTCGCCGCGTCGGGAACAGTACTGCTCGATCCCGCGATGATCCGCAGCCAGGTGATCCTGGCTGCGTTCATTTCCGCCGCGTTGCTGGTCGGCGCACGGGCGCCCCGCTTCGCCGGCCAGGGTGCGCTACGCGCATCGCCGGACCGGTGAACGGCCCGGCGATGCGTCAATGACAGGGCCTGGAATCAAGGGCCCGGAACGCTGCACTCCGCCGGATTCTTGCAGTCCTCCGGCAACGCCGACAGCAACGACGTGCCATCGGGCTGCGGTGCCGCGGTGACGATGACGGTACCGTCGTTGTAGACCTGCTCCCCGGAAGCCATCGCCGCGCCATCCCAGACACCTTCGGTCGGCGTGACCCAGCGCGTGGCGTCCACGCCCATGGGTAGTCCCATGAATCCGGATCCACCATAGGCGACGGCACCGCGCACCGTGCCGGAGGCATCGTTGACCTGGATGTAGCGCACACCGAGATGCTGGAAGACATAGACGTGGTAATGCGGGCTCGCGCTGACGTCCGTCGCATTCGGCCAGGATTGCCCCAGCCCCGTGACGGGCACCGTCGCCGCCATGACTTCCCCACCCAACAAACACGTCATGCCGGCAATCATCAGCGTAGAGCGGATAAGCAAACGCATAGAAACTCCGTAAGTGTGATTGGAGTGATAAGCGTAGCGCCAATCCAAGACACTGCCAGTCACGCGTATCAGCGTGTCTGGCGGCAACCTGCCAGCAGGTCGAGTTCCGGCGCATACACCGCGGTACGCGTGTCGAAGAAGCCCAGCAGCGTGTGGAACAGATTGTCCTGGCTTGCCGGCTGCACGCGTCGCTGCGCCATGCAGTCCAGGCTCACGCCCGCGTCGCGCACCCAACCCGGCGAAAGCCACATCAGCATCGGAATGTGCTTCTGCTGCGTGGGCGCCGTGTCCCAATCCGCGCCATGCAGGTAGATGTCGTTTTCACCCAGCGATTCGCCGTGGTCGGACAGGTACATCATGGCGCTGTCCACCTCGGGCACCGCCTTCAACGCATCGACCACGCGGCCCAGGATGTGGTCGGTGTAGAGGATGGTGTTGTCGTAGCTCGCCACGGTCTGCGCGTAGGTGCAGGTCTGCACCTCGGTGGTGTCGCAACCGGGCTTGAAGACGTTGAAGGCCGCCGGATAGCGCTGGAAATAGGCGGGACCGTGGCTACCCCGGACATGCAGCACGAGCAGCGCCGGTGAACGCATCCGCGTCAGGCGCTCGGGCAGGTCGCTGACCAGCACCTCATCCTGGCAGCCGTTGGCATCGCACAGGCCGGCCACGTTGGCGGTGGTGAGATCGTCGTTCGGCACGCGCAGGCACACGTCCTTGCAGCCCTCGTCATTGTCCCGCCATTGCACGTCGACGCCGGCGTGCTGCAGCACGTCCAGCGCATTCCAGCGGGCCTTGGCCACCGGCTTGTCGAAGGCAGCTCGCGTCATGTTCGAGAACATGCATGGCACGGACACCGTGGTCGCCGTGCCGCACGACCACGCATCGCTGAAGTAGATGGCCTCCGCGCGCTTCATCTCGGGGTTCGTTTCACGTGCGTAGCCCTGCAACGACTGGTTTTCCGCGCGCGCCGTCTCGCCGACGACCAGCACCACCACGCGTTTGCGCGCGGCCAAGGCGGCATTCGGCGCCAGCGTGGCGTCGGTGCCGATCGGCGTGATCGTCCTCTTCGGGCGGAAGACATTCCGTTGCAGGTAATGGAACGTCCCACTGAGTGCGGCGTACGGGTTGTACACCTCGTACATGGGACGGTGGTTGCGCTCGAAGTAGACGTAGCTGCGTCCCGAAACCATCGGTGGCAGAAGCAGCATGGCCGCGGCGACCAGCACGATGGCACCGCGACGGCGAAGGCTCTGCCACACCGGCAGGAAACGAACCGGTGTCAGCAGCACGAGGACCGCCGGCACGATACCGAACAGGCCGATCCAGCCGACCGACGCGGGAGTGATCAAGGCCATCGCCTCGGCGCGCGTCGTCTCGAAAACGCTTTGGATGATGTCCTCGTTCAAGCGTGCGCCGAAGGTCTGCGCGTAGTACGCACTGGCCGCCGACACGATGATCAGCAGGGCCAGCAGGGCTTTGCCGATGCGCGGCCACATCACCAGGGCCAGCGTCAGCACGAGGTTGCCGACCAGCCGACAACAAACCGTCACACTCAGGGTCCAGAATCCCGCCATACCTTGTGATGCCGCCAGGGCATCGTGCAGTTCGGACCAGAGATTCCGGTTCAGCGCGACAAGGATATAGACGGCAACCGCGGCGCCCAGCGCCCATGCCGGCACCGCGCGTTTCGCGCGGCGTGTCGCCGCGCGCCCCTGAATGATCATCGGGCTCTCCCTGTGGCCCGGCGCATTCGCGAGCGTGTAGAAGCCGTGAAATCTACAGCAGTGTTCGAGCTGGCTCAAACCAGGTCATGGGCGATGTCTGCCATCTATTGCATTCAGACGATCGATTCGCCCAGTCAATGGGCGCAGCGGCGCGCCCTCACCTGCCACAGGTAAATCGGCAGCCCCGCCAGAAGCAGGATCGCGCCCCACAGCAGCGACTCGGTGCCCGTGCCGACGAGGGCCCACAGGCTATACGCGAGCGCACCGATCGCGATCAGTCGACGCCACCAGTGGGCGTCGGTGTCGATACGCCACCACGCGAGCACGGTGACGAGATAAGGCAGCAGGGTCGCCGCGGTGGACAGCAGGATCGTGAAGGTGAATAGCGCCACCAGGCTGCGTGTGTAGTTCGCCGCGATCAGGATGCTTGCGAGCACGCTGCTGACCAGTAAGCCGATCCATGGCGTGCCGCGCTTGTCGACGCGAGCGAACGCCCTGGGAAACAGGCCGTCCTGCGCGACGGCCAGCGTGGTCTGTGCTTGCAGCAACACCCAGCCGTTCAACGCCCCGAAGCACGAAATGGTGGCGACCACCCCGATCGCGATGCCTGCCGCATCGCCCCACACGCGGCGCGCCGCTTCAGCCATCGGCGCCGCCGAGGCGTGGAGCACCTCCGCCGGGAGCATGCCGATGACGACCGTGCACGACAGCATGGTGGCCACGCCCGCGATGGTCATGCCGATGACGGTGGCCCGCGGCACCGTCCGCTGCGGATCGGCGACCACGCCAGTCGGGACGGTCGCCGTTTCCAGACCGAGGAAGGCCCAGAGCGTGAGCGCGGCGACCGACGAGGCGACGCTGATCAAGGGCTGACCGCTGGGATTGAATGGCTCGAAGGCACTCGCATGCACCCAGCCAAGACCCAGCAAGCCGAACACGACGAGAGGCACGAGCTTCAGCAAGGTGGTGACGATAGCGGTGCGGCCGGCTTCGCGCACACCGGCCAGGCTGATGCCCGTGCAGATCCATAAGGCGCCCAAGGCGCAAACCGCGCTGCGCAGCGTGGTGGATGTCGCGGCAGGCCATACCGAACCAAGGCTGCCGGCGAACGCCACCGCGATGGCCGCGTTCGCCGACCAGACGCACACCCAATAACTCCACGCGACGACGAAGCCGACGCGATCGCCAAAGGCACGCCGCGCATAGGCATAGGCGCCGCCGTGATTGCGGACCAGATGCGAAAGCCGTGCATACACCAGCGCCAGCATCAGGGCGCCGCCCAGGCTCAACCCCCACCCAAGGAGGCTTGCCGCGCCATACGGCGCCAGGGTGGCCGGAAGCACGAAGACGCCCGAGCCGATGATGTTGCCGATGACGAGCGCAACCAGCATCCATTGCCCGAGCGGTCGCGGCGCTTTACTCATGCACTGGCGATCGACTGGCGGTACGCGCGACGGACGATTTCGTGGAAGTGATGCACGGCGTTCTCGCGTAGCGGATTCAACCGTCCGGCCTCGTACGAACCGGATGCCAGGCCACGCTGCACGTCCTCGCAGATCGTCACGTCCTCGTCCTGCACCTCGTCGCTGAATTCGATGTCCTTCGCGCGCCGCGCCTGCCCTTCCACGCTGCTGTCCGGTGCGTAGTAGAAGTCGAACTCCACGCGGCACCGGTCGACGCCCATCGGCAGGACGCGATTGGTCTGCAGGCGGCCAGGCAGGATGTTGAGCATCGTGTTCGGATACATGAAGTAATACAGGGCCTCACCGCTGCCATAGAGATCCGGGGCGCTTTCCAGCGGACTGAACTGGAACGAGTACCACTCGGCGGTTTCGGTGATGTAGCTGCGGTAGTCCAGCAGGCTGTTGAGGCCGGGGTGGATGTGCGGGACGTGATACCCCTCGAGGTAGTTGTCCACGTACACCTTCCAGTTGCACGCCACGTCATAACTGGCGCGATGATGGAATTCGTAGCCGTGCAGCGAGCGGTCGGGGCCCAGCCGCGCATCGATGCCGGCGACGACCTCGTCGAATGCTGGCGCCTCGCCAATGGCCACGAAGACCAACCCCTGCCACACCTGCAGGCGCACCTCGGGAAGGCGGATGTCGGCCGGATTGAAGTCCGCCGTGCGACCCATCTCCGGCGCGCCGCGCAGCACGCCGTCCAGGCCGTAGGTCCAGCCGTGATAGCGGCAGCGGAGGTGTTTCGCGCCGCGGCCGTCGCAACTGGCGATTGGCCCGGCGCGATGTCGACACACGTTGTGGAACCCCCGGATCGTCGATTCGTCGCTGCGAACCACCACGAGCGGCAAGCCGGCGATCTCGGTGACCACATGATCCCCCACGCCGGCCAGCTGCGACTGGTGGCATACCAGCTGCCAGCTACGGGCGAAGATGGCCCTGGCATCGAGCCCTGGCATGCGCGCGTCGGTATAGAAGCGCGCCGACAAGGCCAGGGCGTGATCGAGCCCCTGGGGCGCAAGGGCTTCGGGGGAGAGCAGCTCGTTCATGGTCCCTGGCCAGGCGTGGCGATGGCCGAGTATCCAACAGCCGGGCGGCCCGAGATGTAAAATGGCCCCCTGGCGCCCCGGAACCTCCGTTCCGGCCGGTGCACCTCCCACTCCCGGAATACATGAAGACTCCCCAAGGCCTGCAGGCATTGATCGACGATGGTGCGATCGACGAAGTGATTCGCCCTCTCAAGAGTGGCAAGGAAGCCGCGGTATACGTGGTGCGTTGCGGTGCCGACGTGCGCTGCGCCAAGGTCTACAAGGACATGGCGCAGCGCAGCTTCCAGCAGCGCGTGCAATACCAGGAAGGCCGCAAGGTACGCGGAAGCCGCCAGGCGCGCGCGATCGGCAAGGCCAGCAAGTACGGCCGCAAGCAGCAGGAAGAAGCCTGGAAGAACACCGAGGTGGACGCGCTGTACCAGCTGCGCGACGCCGGCGTGCGCGTGCCGGAGCCTTACGGCTACTACCACGGCGTGCTCGTGATGGAACTCGTGACCGATGTCGACGGCCATTCGGCTCCGCGCCTCGGCGAGGTGGAACTGAGCGCCGAACAGGCCCGCGAATTCCACCGGTTCCTGATCCGCCAGATCGTCAGGATGCTGTGCGTCGGCCTGATCCACGGCGACCTTTCGCCGTACAACGTGCTGGTGGGCCCGGACGGCCCGGTCATCATCGACCTGCCCCAGGTCGTCAGCGCCTCCGGCAACAACGCCGCGCGGACGATGCTGCGGCGAGACGTCGCCAACATCACCATCAACCTCGGCCGATGGGCGCCGGAGTTGCTGGACACATGGTACGGCGAGGAAATGTGGGCGTTGTATGAGACCGGCGACCTGCACCCGGACAGCGAACTCACCGGACTCTTCGTGCAGGACGAATCGGTCGTCGACATCGACGGTGTGCGTGAGGCGATCAACGATGCCCGCGAGGAAGCACTGATCCGCCAGCAGGGCCGCGAAGCCGCCGCGGAAATGGACTGAGCGACCCGCTGGCTGCTTCGGCAATCAGAGGTAACTCAGCCACCACTTCTTGTGCGTGGCACGGTAGCGCGCGTA
>DATNJP010000344.1:0-2710 GCA_035603855.1 Luteibacter sp.
GATCGCGTGAAGCGGTAAGGTGGTGCGACTGCGACGAAAACTAATTCACATCAAATACTTAAGATCAGGTCGGCTGGGTTGGCACGGCTCCTGCTCTCCATGGGCAGACGAAGGAGTTCGCCAGAGGCACTCCTCCAACCGTAATGTTCTACCCCGGTGGGAATGGGCCCACCGGGGCGGGGCAAGGGTCTTAGGGTTTCTCAAGGAGCAAGAACATGAGCACCACCGCTTACCAGGTCATCAACGAGCCGGGCGCCGCCCCCATCAAGCTGTGGACGCGCGGCGTCCCGCTGGAAGACGAAGCACGTCAGCAGCTCATCAACATCGCGAAGCTGCCGTTCGTGCATGGGTGGCTGGCCGTGATGCCCGACGTGCATCTGGGCAAGGGTGCGACCGTCGGCTCGGTCGTCCCGACCATTGGGGCGATCGTGCCGGCGGCGGTCGGCGTCGACATCGGTTGCGGCATGATCGCCACGCGTACGACGCTGACGGCATCGGATCTGCCCGACGACCTTCGTGACCTGCGTCATGCGATCGAGGCGGCGGTGCCCCATGGACGTACCCTCGGCAAGCGCGACAAGGGCGCGTGGGCCACCCCACCCGCTGCGACGGTGGACGGTTGGCGCGAGCTTCAGCAGGACTTCTCCCTGCTCACCGACAAGTATCCGAAGCTCGCGCGTACCAACAACCTGCATCACCTGGGCACGCTCGGCACCGGTAACCACTTCGTGGAGATCTGTCTCGACGAGGAGCAACGCGTGTGGTTCATGCTGCACTCGGGCTCGCGCGGCGTGGGCAACGCCATTGGCAACCACTTCATCGAGTTGGCCAAGCAGGACATGCGTCGCTGGATGATCAATCTGCCGGACCAGGATCTGGCTTACCTGCCGGAAGGCAGCCAGCATTTTGGCGACTACGTGTTCGCGGTGGACTGGGCGCAACGCTACGCGAAGACCAACCGCGCGATCATGATGCGTCACGTCGTCGACGCCGCGCGCAAGGTCATCACCAAGCCTTTCGAGGCGTGGTCGGAAGCGGTGAACTGTCACCACAACTACGTGAGCCGCGAGCGTCATCTTGGCAAGGACGTGCTGGTGACCCGCAAAGGTGCGGTCAGCGCGCGAAAGGGCGAGCTGGGGATCATTCCCGGCAGCATGGGTGCGAAAAGCTTCATCGTCCGCGGCCTCGGCAACGAGGAGAGCTTCCACAGCTGTAGCCACGGCGCGGGTCGCGTCATGAGCCGTACGCAGGCGAAGAAGCAGATCACGCTCGAAGAGCACCGTCAGGCGACCGCGCATGTAGAGTGCCGCAAGGATGCGGACGTCATCGATGAATCGCCTGCGGCTTACAAGTCCATCGAAGCGGTGATGGCGGCGCAGGAAGACCTCGTCGAGATCGTGCACACGCTGCGTCAGGTGGTCTGCGTCAAGGGATAAGGAAGGGACATGATCGAGATAGACGGCCAGGCAGGTGGTGGGCAATTGCTGCGCACCGCCCTGGCACTCAGCTTGTGCACCGGGGAAGGGTTCGCCATGACCGGCATTCGTGCCGGTCGTGAGCGGCCCGGCTTGCTGCGTCAGCACCTGACCGCGGTGGAAGCGGCACGTGCTGTCGGCGACGCTGTGCTGGAAGGGGCGACGCCCGGTTCGAAGGCATTGAACTTCACCCCGACTGGCGTTCGCGCAGGCGACTATCGCTGGCCGATCGGTACGGCGGGTTCGACCACGCTCGTGCTGCAGACCGTGCTGCCCGCGCTATGGATGCACGGTGTCGACGCGCGTCTGACGATTGAAGGCGGAACGCACAATCCACAGGCGCCGTCGGCCGACTTCATCGAACATGCGTTTCTGCCGATGATGGCGCGGATGGGGCTCGACGGCGATTTCTCCATGCCGGGACACGGGTTCTATCCGGCCGGTGGAGGCAGCATCGTGTTCGACTTGCGCGCGAGTGCGAGACCGTCCCCGCTTCACCTGCCGGATAGAGGAACGATCGTGGAGCGCCATGCACGGGCCATCCTTTCGGCGGTACCGCTCGGTGTGGCACAGCGCGAACTCGATGTCACCCGTCGGCGCCTCGGACTCGATGAAACGGAAACGTCGATTCGCCAGATCAAGCCGCCGATGGGACCGGGTAATGCCTTGAGCATCCACCTTCGTGGTGAGCACAGTGCCGCGGTGTTCACGGGCTTCGGCATCAAGCGCGTGTCGGCGGAGCGCGTGGCTGAACTGGCCAGTGACGCGGCACGTGCGTGGCTGGCTGCCGAGGTCGCCGTCGATGAGCATCTGGCCGACCAGCTATTGCTGCCGATGGCACTCGCGGGAGAAGGAAGCTTCAGCACCACGGCACCGTCCGATCACACCCGCACCAATGCGGCATTGATCGAGAAGTTCCTGCCAGTGGAGTTCACGTTCACGGACGAGGGCCGCGGCCGCTGGCTGGTCGAGGTCGCACGCTAGCGACCGGAGAGGGACCCGGCGCCGCCGGGTCCCTTCTTTATTCCGGCATCACCAGACGCATGGGCATCTGGTCGAGGCGCTTGCCGCTCTTCTCGTCCACCACCACGGCGCATATCCGCTCGCCGGTCTCGTTGTCGACCAGATGGCTCAGCGTGCCTTCGCCGTTGTAGCGACGGCCCCACTCCGCCATGGCGGCGAGGATCGGGACGAAATCGTGGCCCGCCTGGGTCAGCACGTACTCATCGCGGGGC
>DATNJP010000345.1:0-7632 GCA_035603855.1 Luteibacter sp.
TCGCCGAGTTCGCCTCGGCCCGCGCGTTGCTCCTCGCGGATGACCGCCTCGAGCCGGCGGCTGTCGTCACGCAGCGCGTCGAAGCGAGCGGCGCTGCCATCGTCACGCTTGCCGCGGGAGAGCAGGGCGACCAGGAGCCCAAGGCAGGCAAGCGCCACGACCAGCAGGAGGATGAGGAGAATGGTTTCTGGCGTCATGGACGAGAGGGTAGCGGGTTCGGCAAGATCATGGAGAACCTTGTGGGGGCTGCCTTGGCAAGGTCAGGGAGATCCATTGTGGAGCCACTTTGGCAAGATCATGGATGATCCTTTGTGGGAGCCGCTTCAGCGGCGATGCTCCTGAGTTGCCTTACCCGCTGGCGCGGGATCGCCGCTGAAGCGGCTCCCACATTGAGGTGGCTCCCACAATGAGCTGGCTCCCACAATGGGGCGGCTCCAACATGAGGTGGCCCTCAAATTGAGGGGGCTCCTGGATTGGTGCGGCGGGAGATAGCGTCGCCCGCGCGGGTCTCAGATCTCGCGATTGCCTACGATCACCACATCGGCCGGGCGCTTGGCGAAGAGGCCTACGGCGACTACGCCGACGATCTGGTTGAGGTCGGCTTCGAGTTCCACCGGGTTGGTGATGCGCCAGCCGTGCACGTCGAGGATCCAGTTGCCGTTGTCGGTGACCACGCCGTCGCGCCATACCGGATTGCCGCCACGCGCGGCGATCTCGCGCGCCACGTGGCTGCGTGCCATGGGGATGACTTCGACGGGCAGCGGGAACGTGCCCAGGACGTCGACCTGCTTGCTGGCATCGATGATGCAGACGAACTTGTCCGACGCCGCGGCGACGATCTTTTCGCGCGTGAGCGCCGCGCCACCGCCCTTGATCAGGCGCTTGTGCGGATCGCATTCGTCGGCGCCGTCGATGTACAGGTCGAGGCGGCCGGCGGCGTTGAGATCGAGCACGTCGATGCCCAGCTTGCGCAGGCGTTCGCTGGAGGCTTCCGAGCTGGAAACGGCCGCCTTGATGCGGTCGCGGTACTGCGAGAGTTCGTCGATGAAGAAATTGACGGTGGAACCCGTGCCCACGCCGATGATGCCACCCTTGAAGTCGCCATTGCCGACGTAACGGAACGCGGCGGTCTCGGCGGCGAGGCGCTTTTCGTTGTCCTGGCTCATGACTTTTCCAACTTCAGGATGAAGTCCCAGTCGCTCTTGGCGACGGGCATGACCGAAAGGCGGCTGCCCTTCTGCACCAGCGGCATGTCGGCCAGTTCGTCGCGGCCTTTCAGTTCCTCGAGCGAGATGGTGCGCGCGAGCTTGCGTTCGAACTTGACGTCGACGAGGAACCAGCGCGGTTCTTCGCGCTTGCTCTTCTCGTCGTAATACTTCGACTTGGGGTTGAACTGGCTTTCGTCCGGATACGCGGGCGAAGCGATCGTGGCGATGCCGACGATGCCCGGCACGTCCGTATTGGAGTGGTAGAAGAACACCTTGTCGCCGACCTTCATGCCGTCGCGCATGAAGTTGCGCGCCTGGTAATTGCGCACGCCATCCCAGGGCTCGACGCCCTTGCGCTTCAGATCGTCGATGGAGAAGGCGTCCGGCTCGGACTTCATGAGCCAGTATTTCATGCGTTCGTACCCGTGCAGTCGATCAGTTCCTTGTCGGTCGCGATATAGTCGAGCGAGATATCCCACTCGGCGGTCTCGATCGCGTCCAGTTCCTGGAAGTCGTAGCCGACACCCACAAGCAACGGTTGTGCCGGGCGCGCCTGACCACGCAGGAATTCGAAGCTGCGGTCGTAATAACCGCCACCGAAGCCGAGGCGGTTGCCACGACGGTCGAATCCGAGCAGCGGCACCAGGACGAGATCCAGCTTGTTCGCCTCGATGATGCGTTCGGCGGCTTTCGGCTCGGGGATGCCCATTTCGTTCGCCTCGACGTCTTCACCGGTGGTCCACGGTGCGAACGTGAGACGACGCTTGCCGCCGGATTTGGTGACGATGGGCAGGTAGAAGGTCTGGCCACGCTCCGCCAGCGGCGCGATGGCCAGGTTGAGCGGCAGCTCGCCGCCCGTGGCCCAGTAGCCGGCCACGTGCTTGTCGGTGAGGAATTCGGGCAACTGCTCCAGGGACTGACGCAGGCCCTGGGCCGCCGCAACGCGCTCTGCCGGCTTCAGCTGGCGGCGGCGCTGGACGAGGTCGGCTCGCAGTTCACGTCTCTCGGGGAGCTTTGACATGGGTCGTTCAGCCGAACGGCACAGGCAAGGTTGCCTTCGAGCCGCCCCATCCGGTGCCGCGGACGGGACGCTGACCGGTCAGGAAACCGGCCGGCGAGAAAATAAGGAGGCGTTCTCCGCGATGCCGCTGCGCACCAAACGACCTTGATCCAAAGGATCAGGTGGGAGGGCTACGCTACTTCAAGGCTTTCCGTACGAAGCGGACATGCACAACAGTCGCGAAAAGCCGACCCGGGGTCGTATGTAGGAACAAGGCAAATGTAAAGTGCGCTGGCGAGCACCGCAGGGAACGCCCTGCCGCTATTTTACCGGCGCGTCGAGCAGACCATCAAGCTTTCTGCGCAAAGCGGCCAATCCGTCGGTCAGCACCTGTTCCTGCGAGTCGTGCTCCTTGCGCAGTGAAAGAAGCTCGTGGGCGATGCTGACGGCGGCCAATACGGCGATCCGGTCGAATCCGGGCACCTTGGCGTTCGACTTCAGCTCGCGCATCTTGCCGTCCAGGAACTGGGCGGCGGCGATCAGCCCGGGACGTTCCTCGGGTGCGCAGGCGATGTGAAACTCGCGATCGAGCAGGCGAAGGGATACCGGTTCGCTGGCGGCGGTATTCATATGACAGATCAGCCCGTGTTCTCGAGCGCCTTCAGGCGCTGGATCATCGCTTCGACACGGCTGCGCGCCTGTTCGTTGCGCGCCATGAGTCCCGCACGTTCGTTCGCCAGCTGTTCCTGGCTATGCCGCAGGCTGCGGTTTTCCTCGGTCAGCCGGCGAACGGTATCGACGAGCCGGTCGAGCGTGGCGCTCAGGGCTTCCAATTCGGTCTTGAAGGCGTCCGGGTTCGTCATGCGCGGACTATAACAGGAGGTCCGGGCTTGTCGGCAGTCCGTCAACGCAATTGCGGCAGCGGCGCCAGGGCCACTGCATTAGACTTCGGTTTCGAGCCTTGAGGAGTACCCGCCATGTCGGCCAACCAGACCGTCGATCCCGAAGACATCGCCGAACTCATCGGGCGTTGCAAACTGGCTGTCACGGTAAGCGAATTCCACGGTTCCCTCGTGGGTTACCTGAGCGCCGGCGGCCGTTTTCCGCACGGCGCGGTGCTGGAGGCCCTGAGCCTCGAGCCCGATCCGGCGCCGACCGCCGAAGAGCAGGCCATGCTGACCCGGCTTCGCCACCAGACCGAGGAATGGCTGAGCGATCCGGAGCTGACATTCTCGCCATGGCTGCCGGACGACGACGCGCCGATTCCGGAACGTGCCGAAGGCCTGGTCGACTGGATCCACGGCTTCATCGGCGGCCTGGGCCTGGGTGGTTCGGTCGAACGGAACCAGGGCATGAGCGATGACGCCAGGGAGGTCCTGAAGGACATGGCCGCCATCGCCGCGACGGAGTTCGAATTCGATGCGGACGACGACGTCAACGACGAGAGCCTGATCGAGCTGGAAGAGTTCGTGCGCGCGGGCGCCATGCTGTTGCATGCCGAACTCAGCCACGTCCCGCGATCGGCGGGCGACACGCTGCATTGATCTCGGCCGCCGAGTACGCCCGGCGTCGCCGGGAACTGATGCGCATGGCAGGCGAGGATGCGGTGTTGATCCTCGCGGCTGCGCCGGAACGCATGCGCAACGCCGACGCGCCCTGGCCTTACCGGCAGGATTCCGATTTCCATTACCTCACCGGATTTGGCGAGCCGGAGGCCGTGCTGGCCCTGCTCCCCGGCCGTGCCCACGGCGAGAGTGTGCTGTTCTGCCGTGAGCGCGACGCCGAACGCGAACGCTGGGACGGCGAGCGCATGGGCACCGACCGCGCGGCCCGCGAACTGCGCCTGGACGACGCATTCCCCATCGACGATATCGACGACATCCTGCCCGGCATGATCGAGGGCAGGGCGCGGGTGTACTGCCACTTCGGCCAGGAACCCGATTTCGACGCCCGCCTGCTCGCCTGGATGCGCCGCTTGCGCACGGCGAAGGGCGGCGGCGTCGTGCCGAAGGACCTGGTGGCCCTCGGCCATCTGCTGCACGACCTGCGGCTGTTCAAGTCACGCGACGAGCTGGCGCTCATGCGGCGCTCCGGCGAGGTGGCAGGAGCGGCCCACGTGGCTGCGATGGCCATGGCGCGGCCGGGCGTCGCCGAATACGAGGTGGAAGGCGAGATCCTGCGCACCATTCGCAGCCGCGGCGCGGTGCCCGCGTTCCCGCCAACGGTCGCGGGCGGCGCCAACGCCTGCATCATGCATTACCAGGCCAACCGCGCCACGTTGAAAGACGGCGATCTGCTGCTGATCGATGCAGGCGCGGAAGTGGATTGCTACGCGTCGGACATCACGCGCACCTTCCCGGTCGGTGGACGCTTCACGAAAGAGCAGCGCGCGCTCTACGAGATCGTGCACGAAGCCCAGTTGGCCGCCATCGACGCCGTGCGTCCCGGACGCTCGTTCGGCGACGCGCACGACGCGGCCGTGCGCATCATCGCCGAAGGCCTCTGCGCCGTCGGCATCCTGAAGGGCGGCGCGGACCGCGCGATCGCCGAGGGCAGCTACAAGACCTACTTTCCTAGCAAGACGGGGCACTGGCTCGGCCTCGACGTGCACGATGTCGGCGACTACCGCATCGACGGCGTGCCACGCGTGCTGGAAGAAGGCATGGTCGTCACCGTCGAGCCCGGCATCTATGTCCCGCCGAATGACAGGCACGTGGACGAACGCTGGCGCGGCATCGGCATCCGCATCGAGGACGATGTCGCGGTAACCAAGGGCGCACCCGACGTACTGACCGCCATGGTCCCCAAATCCCCCGAAGCCCTGGAACGCTAAGCAGACCCTGTAAGAGCAGACCTTGTGGGAGCCGCTTCAGCGGCGATCCCGCGGCAGCGGGCCCCCCGCCCATGTCACGGTCGCCGTCACCCTACACAGGTCCCTGGCTAGGCACGGCCTTGTAGCCATGCCCGTTCGCCGCTGAAGCGGCTCCCACAGTTGCTCGGGCAGGCAGCCAGACTCATTTCATCGGGCTGACGGCCCCTCGTGCTTCGGGATCGGATCGCGTTTGAACGCTGCCTCGTCGTCCGAGTGCACTTCATACCAGACGGCGTTGAGAATGCCGAACGCGCAGGCCAGGCCGAGGCCGAGGATCCAGGCGAAATACCACATGGCGTCGCTCCTTCAATACATGTTGTGCGACTTGCGCACGTGTTCGAGGGTGACCCGGCCGCGCATCACGCGGTACACCCAACCGGTGTAGAGCACGATGATCGGGATGAAGACCACGGTGACGCCCAGCATGATCAGGAGCGTGCCGCGGCTGGACGACGCATCCCACACGGTGAGGCTCGACGCCGGATCGATCGCCGAAGGCATCAGGAAGGGGAACAGTGCGAAGCCCGCCGAGAGGATCGTGCCCGCCACGGCGAGGCAACTGCAGACGAATCCGCCGAAGCCGCGTCGACCGACGAAGAGTTGCACGCCGAGGGCACCCAGGAAGGCGACTATCGGTCCGAGCCAGAACGCCGGATGGGTAAGGTAGCCGCTGAACCACGACGCGCCCACCGCCACCTGTTTGCCCAGGGGATTGGAAACACCATCCATCACGACCGGCCCCGAGATCGCATAACCGGGAATGCCGTAGGCCAGCCAGATACCGGCCAGAACGAACAGCACCACGTAGACGAGTGACGCGATCCGGGCGACTTTTGCCGCGCGCTCGGCAATGAGATGGTCCGCCTTCATCGCCGCCCAACTCGCGCCGTGGGCCAGCAGCATGCTGAGACTGACCAATCCGGCGAGGAGGGCGAACGGCCGGAACAACCCGAAGAAGCTGCCTTCCCAGGTCATGCGCAGATCGCCGTCATACCGGAATGGCAATCCGAGGAACAGGTTGCCGAAGGCGACACCGCACACCAGCATGACGATGACGCCCGAGGCGATCAGGCAGTAATCCCACACGGCCGTCCAGCGCGGGTGATGCATCTTCTCGCGGAAATTGAAACCGACCGGGCGGATGATGAAGGCAAGCAGCAAGACGAACATCGCCACGTAGAGACCGGAGAACGACGCGGCGTACAACAACGGCCATGCCGCGAATACCGCGCCGCCACCGAGGATGAACCACACCTGGTTACCTTCCCAGGTGGGCTCGATGGTCTCCAGCAGCACGATGCGCTCTTCCTCGTTCCTGCCGAGGATGCGAAGCAGCGCGGCCACGCCGAAGTCGAAGCCATCCATGATGGCGAAGCCGATCAGCAACACGCCGATGAGGGCCCACCAGATGATTCGCAGGGTTTCATAGTCGAACATGGCGTTCTCCTTCAGACCGTCTGCGCGGTGGTGGGGATGGAGTCGGGCTGCTTCGGCCACATGCCGAGGCCGTCCGGTCCCTTGCGGGCGAACTTCACCATCAGGTAGCCGTCGATGATGGCCAACGCGGTGTAGAACAGCACGAAGCCGCCAAGCGAAATCCAGACCTGCCCGGCCGTGAGCGACGAGGCTCCGAGTGCCGTCGGCAGCACGCCTTCGATCGCCCAGGGCTGCCGGCCATACTCGGCGACGATCCAGCCCAGTTCCGCCGCGACCCACGGCAAGGGCAAGCTCCACAACGCGGCACGAAGGAAGCCGCGGCCGTCGAGTCGTCGTTTGCTGGCGCGCCAGAACGCATAGGCGAACAACACGATGAAGTACAAGCCGCAGGCCACCATGATGCGGAACGACCAGAACAGCACCGGCACGTTGGGGATCGTGCTGTCCGCGGCCTTCTGGATGTCTGCCGGCGTAGCCTTGCGCGGGTCGTCGATGAAGCGCTTCAGCAGCAGCGCATAACCCATGTCCTTGTCATGCGCCGCCAGGATCGCCCTGGCCTGGGCGTCGTTCTTGTTTTCGCGCAGCACCAGCATGGCGTCGTACGCCCTGATGCCATCGGCGATACGCAGCTTGGCGTCGTCGACCAGATCGGCGATGCCGAGGATCGGCTGGTCGATGGAACGCGTGCCCATCAGGCCCATGACCCACGGGATGCGTATCGCGGCGTGTGTCTCCCTCGCCTTGACGTCGGGCAGGCCGAACACCGTGAACGACGCCGGGGCGGGCTCCGTTTCCCACATGGCCTCGATCGCGGCCATCTTCATCTTCTGGTTTTCCGAGACGGAGTAGCCGGATTCATCGCCCAGCACCACGACGGAGAGTGACGCCGCAAGACCGAAGCTAGCCGCCACTGTCATGGACCGTTTGGCGAAGTCGATGTTGCGGCCGCGAAGCAGGTACCAGGCGCTGATGGAGAGCACGAACATCGCACCCATCGTGTAGCCCGCGCTGACGGTGTGCACGAACTTCGATTGCGCGACCGGATTGAAGATCACTTCCTTGAACGAGGTGACTTCCATGCGCATGGTCTGCGCATTGAACGCCGCACCGACCGG
>DATNJP010000346.1:0-3842 GCA_035603855.1 Luteibacter sp.
TCCGACCGCCGCGGTGGTTCGCGACGTCGTGATCGGTGACAGCAACCTCGTGGCCGATCTCGCGCAGAAGATGGCCGTGAAGGGTGCCGAGGTGGTCAAGGCGCTGTTCAAGATGGGCGTCATGGCGACCATCAACCAGACGATCGATCACGACACCGCCGCCCTCGTCGTCGAGGAGCTGGGCCACAACCCGGTTCGCGCCACCGAGAACGATGCGGAAGCCGCACTCGCCACGCATACGCAGAACGCGGAGCTGGAAGGCGAGAAGGTCTCGCGTCCGCCGGTCGTCACGATCATGGGTCACGTCGATCACGGCAAGACCTCGCTGCTCGACTACATCCGCCGTACCAAGGTCGCCTCGGGCGAAGCCGGTGGCATCACGCAGCACATCGGCGCATACCACGTCGAAACCAGCCGCGGTGTCATCACCTTCCTCGATACCCCGGGCCACGCCGCGTTCACGTCGATGCGTGCACGTGGTGCCCAGTCCACGGATATCGTGGTGCTCGTGGTCGCCGCGGATGACGGCGTCATGCCGCAGACGCAGGAAGCCGTGAAGCACGCGCGCGCCGCCAAGGTGCCGCTGATCGTCGCGCTGAACAAGATGGACAAGTCCGACGCCAACCCGGACAACGTCAAGCAGGGCCTCGCCAACCTCGAAGTCATTCCGGAAGAGTGGGGCGGCGACACGCCGTTCGTGCCGCTTTCGGCGAAGACCGGCGATGGCGTCGACGCGCTGCTCGATGCGATCTCGATCCAGGCCGAAATCATGGAACTCAAGGCCGTGGCTGATGGCCGCGCCTCGGGTGTCGTGATCGAATCCAGCCTCGACCGCGGTCGTGGCCCGGTGGCCACGGTGCTGGTCCAGCAGGGCACGCTGAAGAAGGGCGACTTCGTCGTCTGCGGTATCGAATACGGCCGCATGCGCGCGCTCGTCGACGAAACCGGCAAGCAGGTGAACGAAGCGGGTCCGTCGATCCCGGTGCAGGTGCTGGGTCTGTCCGGCGTGCCGGAGTCGGGTGACGACTTCGTCGCCGTGAAGGACGAGCGCCTGGCCCGCGAAGTGGCGGCCGAGCGTCAGCTCAAGCGTCGCGAGAACCGCCTTGTCTCGAAGTCGAACCGTCTGGAAGACATCATGGCCCAGATGGGCCAGGGCGAAGGCCAGCAGACCCTCAACATCCTGGTCAAGGCCGATGTGCAGGGTTCGGTCGAAGCACTGCGCGATTCGCTCACGCAGATCGGCAACGACCTGGTGAAGGTCAACGTGATCTCGTCCGGCGTGGGCGGCATCACCGAGTCGGAAGCGACGCTGGCGGCGGCCTCCAAGGCGCTGATCATCGGCTTCAACGTCCGTGCCGATGCCTCGGCGCGCAAGGTGATCGATACCAACGGCCTCGATGTCCGTTACTTCTCGATCATCTACGACGTCATCGACCAGGTGAAGCAGGCGGCCTCCGGTCTTCTCGGCGTGGAAATCCGCGAAGAGATCATCGGTATCGCCCAGGTTCGCGACGTGTTCCGTTCGTCGAAGTTCGGCGCGGTCGCGGGTTGCATGGTCACGGAGGGCTTCGTCAAGCGCTCCAAGCCCATCCGCGTGCTGCGTGACAACGTCGTGGTCTTCCAGGGCGAACTCGAGTCGCTCCGCCGCTTCAAGGATCTCGTCGACGAGGTTCGCAACGGCATGGAATGCGGTATCGCCGTGAAGCAGTACAACGACGTGAAGGTCGGCGACCAGATCGAGTGCTTCGAGCGCATTGAAGTGCCCCGTACGCTGTAACCGTCGGCAATGCGCCTCCCCGGGTTCACTCCGGGGAGGCTTTATTCGTTTTTGCACCTCTTAAAACTGGAGGCGGATATGCCGTCCCGTGATTTCAAACGCACCGACCGCGTCTCCGCCGAACTCCGCCGCGAGATCGGCCTGCTCGTGCATGCCGCCGTGCGCGACCACGCGCTGCCTTCGGTCAGCGTGTCCGATGTGGAAGTGACCAAGGACCTCGACTGGGCCACCGTGTGGGTCACCGCGCTGCTGCCCGAGCGATCGGCCGAGGCAGTGAAAGGCCTGAAGGAACTGGCCCCCGAATTCCGCCGCGCGCTGTCACGCTCCATGCGCCTGCGCCGCGTGCCCGAACTGAAGTTCAAGTACGACGAGTCCGTCGACAACGGCGAACGCATCGAGCGCCTGCTACGCGAAAACCCCGTTCCGCCAGCCGACCCCTCCGACGAAGCCTGAGCGACAGGCTCGCTCTGCGGGAGCCTCACCAGCTCTTGTGGGAGCCGCTTCAGCTCTTGTGGAAGCCTCACCAGCTCTAGTGGAGGCCTCACCAGCTCTTGTGGGAGCCGCTTCAGCGGCGATAGGGTGCTAGCGATAAAGTTGCCCCGCTGCCGCGGGATCGCCGGCATAGCCGGCTCCCACACACAGCCTCCACCGATGCGAGAGCCTCACCGGCAGTCGCGGCAACCGGGCCAGTTCTTGTGGGAGCCTGACCAGCTCTTGTAGGAGCCTGACCAGCTCTTGTAGGAGCCTGGCCAGCTCTTGTGGGAGCCTGACCAGCTCTTGTGGGAGCCGCTTCAGCGGCGATGGGGTGCTCGCGACAAGGTAGCCCCGCTGCCGCGGGATCGCCGGCATAGCCGGCTCCCACACACACCCACAGCCTCCACCGGCGGATGACCCAGATCGTCTGTCACCAACGCCAATCCGAACGTACCCACTACGCTGCTTTCATGAACCGCCGAACCTTCCGCGACATCCACGGCATCCTCCTGCTCGACAAGCCGCTCGGCCTGAGTTCCAACCAGGCCTTGCAGACGGCGCGCCGGCTGGTGGGTGCGGCCAAGGGTGGGCATACCGGTAGTCTCGATCCGCTCGCGACGGGGCTTCTGCCTCTCTGCTTCGGCGAAGCCACCAAGATCGCCGGTTGGCTGCTGGGTTCGCGCAAGGCGTACGAGGCCGAGGTGAAGCTCGGCGTGACGACCACGACTGCCGACCTGGAGGGCGAGGTGGTCGACACGCGTCCCGTCCCCACGTTGGACGAGGCCGCGATCGAGGCAGCCCTGGCGCCTTTGCGCGGTCATATCGTGCAGATCCCGCCCGCCTACTCGGCGATCAAGCAGGACGGCGTTCCCCTTTACGTCCGGGCCCGCCGCGGCGAAGCGGTGGACGTGCCGGCCCGCGAAGTCGACGTCTACCGTCTCGAGGTCATCGAACGCCAGGGCGACACGGTTCGCCTGCACGTCGAATGCGGCTCCGGCACCTACGTGCGCAGCCTGGCCGTCGACTTCGGCGCGAATCTCGGATGCGGCGCCCACCTCACCGGCCTTCGCCGGCTCTGGGTCGACCCGTTCCTCGAACCCGCCATGGTCACGCTGGACCAGCTCCGCGAGGCCGCCGAGACCGGGCCGGATCCGCTGGAGGCCTGCCTCCTGCCGGTCGATGCCGGCCTGGCCCATATTCCCCGGGTGGATCTCGACCCGGAACAGACCCGGGTGCTCGGCTTCGGCCAGCCGGTGCCGCTGGGACAGGGCAGGGAGCCCGGTCGCTGCGGGGTATGGGGTGCCGATGGGCGCCTGATGGCCCTGGGCGAGGTCGATGGAGAGGGTATCCTGCGCGTCCTCAGGGGTTTCAACCTGCCACCGGTCTGACCGGGCTTGTTGCCGCTACTCGCAGGACGTTACAATTACGTGCTCGTTTAACAGCTTTCATCATAAAGCGAGGCTTGCGCAACTTCATCGGTAGCCGTTGAGGTTGCGCAAGTCTCGCATCCGCTTTTAAGGAATCGATACACATGTCGCTCACTGTCGAACAGACCAGCCAGATCATCAAAGACTACGGCCGCAAGGATAAC
>DATNJP010000347.1:0-3476 GCA_035603855.1 Luteibacter sp.
AGCGGGTGCGCCTTGGAATGCGATGGAGGCCGAGGTCGGAATCGAACCGGCGTACGCGGATTTGCAGTCCGCTGCATGACCACTCTGCCACCCGGCCATCGCTTGCGCAGCGCGAAGAGTATCCGCGTGGCGCTTAAAAAACAAAACCCCGGATGTCCGAGGTTTTGTAGAATTACTTGGAGCGGGAAACGAGACTCGAACTCGCGACCCCGACCTTGGCAAGGTCGTGCTCTACCAACTGAGCTATTCCCGCGTCGTTGTCCGGCTATTTTAGATCAGATGGGAAATGTGTCAACCACTTTGCACCGAATTTTTTTCACTTTTTTTCACGTCCTCTGAATCCCCGCGCAAACTGGGCCATGCGGCGCGCAGGTAGTCGAGGCCGGACCAGATCGTGAGGATGCCCGCGATCACCAGCAGGGCTTCACCGATGTGGTACAGGCGCAGGGTCTCGGCATCGTGCTGGAGCAGTAGGACGACGAGGGCCGCCATCTGCATCGCGGTCTTCAGTTTGCCGAGGAAGGCCACCTTCACCTTCGAGCGGGCGCCGATCTCCGCCATCCACTCACGCAGGGCCGAGACGCTGATCTCGCGGCCAACGATGACCGAGGCCGTGACGGCCATCAGGATGCCCTGCCACCCGCCCGGATGCGACTGCACCAGCAGGAAGAGAGTCACCGCGACCATCAGCTTGTCGGCGACCGGGTCCAGGAAAGCGCCGAAGGCCGAGGTCAGGTGCAGGCGACGGGCCAGGAAACCGTCGAGCCAGTCGGTGAAGGCCGCCAGGACGAAGACGATGGCAGCTGTCAGGTTCGCGCCGCGGAACGGCAGGTAATAGACGATGACCATCACCGGCAGCAACAGCACGCGGAACAGGGTCAGCCAGGTGGGAAGGTTGATTCGCATAGGTCAGCCGGTGCGGGAGGCGATGCCGCAATAACACGCGCCTCCGTTCAATCAGGGATGCAGCATGGCATAGATGCGTTCGGCGAGGCCGCGATCAATCCCCTTCACGCTCATCAGTTCCTCGACGCCGGCGGCTTCCACGCCCGCCAATCCACCGAAGGCCTTGAGCAGGGCCGCGCGACGCCGCGCACCCACGCCTGCGACGTCCTCAAGGGTACTCCGCTCGCGTGCCGCTTCGCGCCGCCGGCGGTGCCCACTGATCGCGAATCGGTGCGCTTCGTCACGTACCGCGGCCACCAGGTGCAGCGCCGGTGACGAGGTGCCTGGATGCAGGGTCTGGCCGCTGTCGGCCAGCACAAGGGTTTCTTCGCCCGCGCGGCGGCCGGGGCCCTTGGCCACACCCACCACGCGGATGCCTTCCACGCCCAGCTCGCGAAGCACATCCACGGCCTGGGCCACCTGCCCCGTGCCACCGTCGATCAGCAGGATGTCCGGCTTCGCCCCGCCCTCCACGACCTTCTTGAAACGACGGGTGAGGGCCTGGTGCATGGCCGCGTAGTCGTCGCCCGGGGTAATGCCGGCGATATTGAAGCGACGGTAGTGCGACTTCTCCGCCCCTTCCGGCCCGAACACCACGCACGAGGCCACGGTCAGCTCGCCACGCGTGTGGCTGATATCGAAACACTCGATGCGCCGGGGCGTGGCCTCGAGGCCCAGCACCTTCTGCAGATCGTCGAAGCGGGCCAGCAGCGTGTGGCGGCTGGCCAGCCGCGAGGTCAGCGCCGCACTGGCGTTGCGCTGGGCCATTTCAAGGAAGCGCGCCCGATCGCCACGGACGCTGGGCTTCAGCGACACGGCATAACCCGCATGGTCGGAGAGCACGGAGGCCAGCACGTCCATGTCTTCCACCGGATCGCTCAGCACCAGCTCGCGCGGCACCTGGCGCTCCAGGTAGTACTGCGCGATGAACTGCGACAACACGTCCGAGATGGAAGCGTCCGTCGGCAGGCGCGGGAAGAAGTCGCGCGAACCCAGGCTCACGCCGTTACGGAAGAACAGCACGCTGACGCAGGCCATGCCGCCTTCCATGCAGCAGGCGATCACGTCCATATCGGCGCTCGCGCCCTGGACGAAATGCTGGGCCTGCAAACGGCGCAGGGCGGCCACCTGGTCACGCAGGGTGGCCGCACGTTCGAAGTTCAGCGCGCGCGACGCGTTCTCCATCGACACCGCCAGCTCGTCGATCACGGCGCTGCTGCGCCCCTCGAGGAACATTTCGGCGTGGCGCACGTCGTTCTTGTAGTCCTCGATCTCGATCAGGCGCACGCATGGCGCGCTACAGCGGCCGATCTGATGCTGCAGGCACGGACGCGAGCGGTTCTTGAAATAGCTGTCCTCGCACTGCCGGACCTTGAACAGCTTCTGCATCAAGCCGAGGCTCTCGCGCACGGCGAACGTGCTGGGATACGGCCCGAAGTACCGCCCCGGCCCCGTCTTGGCGCCCCGGTGGAAAGCGAGGCGCGGATAGTCCTCGGCCCCCGACAGGTAGATGTACGGGTAGCTCTTATCGTCGCGCAGCACGATGTTGTAGCGCGGCTTCAGCGACTTGATTAGCTGCGATTCGAGCAGCAGCGCCTCACCCGCCGTGCGCGTGAGGGTGACCTCAGCCCGGGCGATCTGCGACACCATCGAGGCGATGCGCGGATCCATCGGCGGCTTCAGGAAATAATTGCTGACCCGTTTCTTGAGGTTTGCCGCCTTACCGACGTAGAGAAGCTCGTCCTCCGCATCGAAGTAGCGGTAGACGCCGGGTGAGGTGGTGAGATGGCGGACGAAGGCCTTGCCGTCGAACGGATGCGACTCGGTGTGCTCCATGCCCACCATTTTACCGCGTCGGCGGACGACAGGCGCGAAAACGCCGGCATGGGGGTGGCCATGCCGGCGAGGACCTTCCGTGGGATTGTCGCCGGTCCATCAGGGGTGAGTGGCGACAGGGATAGGTTACGGCAGCGCCCTTCCCTGCGCGCCCGGCTTACGCCGAACAGACGTGTAGGGGATGCCCGGACAGCGAAGTGGGGGAAGCCTTACAGGCCACCCTGGTCGTGCTTCGCCGCCCAGCGCTCGGCGCGCTCCAGGTCCTCGGCGGTATCGATGCCCGGCGGGAACGGCTCCGGCGTTTGCCGCACGGAGATGGCGTAGCCGTGCTCCAGGGCGCGCAGCTGCTCCAGGGACTCGGCCTGCTCCAACGAGGTGCGCGGCAGGGCCGACAGCCGGCGCAGGAAGCCGGCGCGGTAGGCGTAGATGCCGATATGCCGGAGGAAGGGCACGGAAGGCGGCAAGGCATCCCGATTCTGGGCGAAGGCGTCGCGGGCCCAGGGGGCCGGCGCACGGGTAAAGTACAAGGCCCGACCGTTCTCGCCCCGCACCACCTTCACGATGTTCGGGTCGAAAAGCTCCTCGGCATGCTCGATCGGCGTCGCCAGGGTGGCCATCGGGGCATCGTCGCCTACCAGCGTCGCCACCACGGCACGGATGCCGGCGGCAGGGGCGAACGGCTCGTCACCCTGCAG
>DATNJP010000348.1:0-19261 GCA_035603855.1 Luteibacter sp.
GCGCTTGAAATAGTCGCAGTAGAACAGCGCCATGGAGGTGCCGTCCTTGTCGAACACTTCGAACACACGCACGTCCGGCTGCCACACCGGGATGTCCTTGCGCTCCTTGAAGGTGATGCCGTAAAGCTGGTTGGCCGCGTAAAACACGCCGTTCTGCAGAACGTTATCCAGTTCGAAGTACGGCTTGATCTGCGACTCGTCCAGGTCGTACTTGGCCTTGCGCACCTTCTCCGAGTAATGGTCCCAGTCCCAGGCCTGCACCTGGAAACCACCCTTTTCCTGGTCGATCGTCGCCTGGATGTCCTTCGACTCCGCCTTGGCGCGGGCGACGGCGGCCGGCACGAGGCGCTCCATGAACTTCTCGGCGGCTTCCGGCGTCTTCGCCATCTGGTCGTCGAGCTTCCAGGCGGCGTAGTTCGGGAAGCCAAGCAGCTTCGCGCGATCGGCACGCAGCTGCGCGATACGCGTGATGATCTCGCGCGTGTCGTTGGCGTCGCCATGCTCGGCGCGTTCCCACGATGCCTTGAACAGCTTCTCGCGCGTGGCGCGGTCGTTCATGGCCTGAAGTGCGGGCTGCTGGGTCGTGTTCTGCAGCGTGACGACATACTTGCCGTCGAGCTTGCGATCCTTCGCCGCGACACCGGCGGCCTCGATATCGCCTTCGGACATGCCATCCAGGGCTTTCTTGTCATCGACCACCAACGCACCGGCCTTCGTCGCGGCAAGCAACTGGTTGGTGAACTTCGTGCTGAGCGTCGACTCTTCCTTGTTGATCTCCTTCAGCTTGTCCTTGTCGGCCTCGGACAGCTTCGCGCCTTCATGCACGAAGTCCTTGTAGGTGACTTCGAGCAGGCGCGCGGATTCGGGATCGAGATTCAGGGAGTCACGCTTGTCGTACAGCGATTCCACGCGCTTGAACAGTTTGTCGTTGAGGTAAATCGCATCGCTGTGCGCGGCAAGCTTCGGCGATTCCTCTTCCTCGACCTTCTGCAGGGTGTCGTTGGTGTTGGCGCCCGTCAGCGTGCTGAACACCATCTCCGCGCGCTTGAGCAACACGCCGGACTTTTCCAGGGCGACGATCGTGTTCTCGAACGTGGCCTCTTCCGGCGCATTGGCGATGGCCTCGACCTCGGCCAGCTGCTGCTTCATGCCTTCCTCGAGCGCGGGCTGGAAGTCGGCGTCGACGATCTTGTCGAAGGGCGGCGCCTGGAACGGCAGCGCGCTCTGGGTCAGCAGCGGGTTCTCGTGAGCGGCCGAAGCCGTGGTCGCCGCGGGAGCGGGCGCGCTGCCGGTCGGTGCGGGCGCGGAAGCCTTGTCGGCATCGTTGGACGATGAGCAGGCGGCGGTGAGGGCGATCGAAGTGGCGATCACGAGCGTGCGGACCTTGAGCATGGTCGAGGTGTCCCCTGACGGTGAAAGGCACCGACTCTAGCCGTGGCGGCACACCCGGGACAACCGCCATCGGTCAGGGGGAAAAGCGTCAGCGGGTGTCGCGCAGCTCCCAGCTGGAGCCGATCAGCAGGTTCAGGCGGTGCTTCACGATCCGCATGGGCAGGGTGGTCGTCAGCTGCACGTCGTTGCGGTCGTTCGACAGCTCCCCGCGGGCCGAAGCGGCGGGGTCGGTCACGCCCAGGCTGGGATCGACCTCGTCCGGCTCCGGCTGCTTGGCGCGCCAGCGCTGGAACAGGCTGTCGCTGCTCATCGCATTCGCGATGTCGGCGGCGAGCTTTTCCGGGCCGATGCCTTCGAAGGAAAGCTCGGGGTCCGGACCCTTCGCCCGGGCCATGTCCTTGACGGATAGAAAGTAGGTAGTCATGGCTCGACTAGTTAAGGCGTGGGGCGTGAAGGCACCGTCAGGCGAGCGGACCGACGTCGATCAGCCGTGCCGATTCCGCAGGCGCCAGGCCATACGGCAATACGCCAAGGCAGGGTGCGGGAAGGCATTCGCGCAAGGTCTGGATGTTTTCCTCGCGCAACGGCATGTCCGGGTCGATGGTGTTCGCGATCCATCCCGCGAGGCGGCAACCGTCGCCGACGATCGCCCGCGCGGTGAGACGCGCATGGCTGATGCAGCCAAGGCGCAGGCCGACCACGAGGACGACGGGCAGCTGCCAGCGTTTCGGCATGTCCTCGGTGGAGATGCCGTCGGCCAGGGGCACCAGCCAGCCGCCCACGCCTTCGACCACCACACGATCGTAGCCGCGGTTCAACGTTTCGAACGCGGCATCGAGCGGCGGCCATTCGATGCGCACGCCCGAGCGCACGGCGGCGAGGTGCGGGGCCACGGCTTCTTCCAGCGCGATGGGGTTCACCACGCCATAGGCAGGGGCTGGCGCGCTTGCCGCCTGGAGCGCCAGGGCGTCCTCGTTGCGAAGGCCGCCCGGGGTCGCCTCCGAACCGCTGGCGATGGGCTTCATGCCGGCCACGCGCTCACCGGCCTGGCGGAACGCGTGGATCAATGCCTGGGCGGCATGGGTCTTGCCGATGCCCGTGTCGGTACCGGCGACAAAAAGAGCACGCGACATCGTGCGACAGCCTTGCGGAAGCGGGGACGTGGCACCATACACGGCTTCTGTCGAGATTCGCACCGGGAGCCGTCATGTTCGAAGCCAAGGTCATCGCCACCGAGGACAAGGCCACCCTGTACGCCGAGCTGGTCCAGCAGGCCCAGGGCCTGATGCACGGCGAGACGAACATGATCGCCAACGCCGCCAATTTCGCCGCGCTCGTCTACGACGCCGTGCCCGACCTCAACTGGGCGGGTTTCTACCTGTTCGACGGCACGGAACTCGTCGTCGGACCGTTCCAGGGCAAACCGGCGTGCATCCGCATCGCCATCGGCCGTGGCGTGTGCGGCACCGCGGCGCAGACCCGCGAAACCCAGGTGGTCCGCGACGTGCACGAGTTCGCTGGACACATCGCCTGCGATGCCGCGTCCAATTCCGAAATCGTCGTACCCCTGGTCAAGGCGGATGGCAGCCTGCTGGGCGTGTGGGACGTGGACAGCCCGTCGGTGGCGCGCTTCGACGACGAGGACCGCAAGGGCATGGAGGCGCTGTGCAAGGCCTTCATGGCCACGCTGGCCTGATCGACCGGCAGGAGCGTCTGGGCGCTCCTGCCGTCAGAGTTCGTGGGGTCGGGGAGTCGCCAGCAGTTCCATCACGCGGGCGCGCGCTTCTTCCACGCCGGTCTTCGCGGTCGATGAGAAGATCTGCGCCGTACCCGGCACGTTGTTCTTGACGAAGTCCTTGCGCAACGCCTCCAGCGCGGCTGTGGCCTGGCCGCGCGACAGCTTGTCCGCCTTGGTGAGCAGCACGTGGCATGGCAGGTCGGTCGCGGCGCAGAACTCCAGCATCGTGCGATCGAAGTCTTTCAGCTCGTGGCGGATGTCCACGATGAGCACGATGCCACGCAGGCTGCGGCGCATCTTCAGGTACGCGTCGATCTCGCCGCGCCAGTGCTTGCGCATGGCCTCGGGCACCTTCGCGTAGCCATAACCGGGCAGATCGACGAGGCGCGTATCGAGCGGCGCGGCGCCTTCCTGTTTCAGCGGCGGCAGGTCGAACACCACCATGAGCTGCGTGCGGCCCGGCGTCTTCGACGTACGGGCCAGGCCGTTGTGGCCCGTGAGCGCGTTCAGCGCGCTCGACTTGCCCGCGTTGGACCGCCCGGCGAAAGCCACCTCGGCACCCTGGTCATAGGGCAACTGGATGATCTCGTGCGCGGCCAGCACGAAGCGGGCGCCATTGAGGGGATTCGAGGACATGGATGCGGGGCCCGTCGGGCGCAATGAAACGAAGGCCCGGCAGTGTATGCGATCGGGCGGGGCGCCGCGCGCCGATGCGGTTTGACCGGGCTCTCCCGCGCCCGCCATAATCTTTTGGATGAGGCGCGGCAGGGTACGCGCCCCGGTCCGGAAGGTTCCCCCTTGGAGAGACTTATGAAGTTTCGGCACGCCGCCGCTGCCATCACCGCGTTGCTCGTCATGAATGCAGCCGCGGGCCAGACCGCCACACCCGCCAAGCCGGCCTCCGCGCCGGCCGCGGCCACCACCGCCGCCAAGCCGGGCGCGAATCCCGCGACCGATCCGGCGACGCCGGGCATGCCGAAGGCGGAAGCGGCTCCCGCTCCTGCCGGCGGCGAAGCCACCGCCGCACTGAAGCCGGGCGATGCGACCGCCGGCCAGGGCAAGGCCGCCGTCTGCGGCGCCTGCCACGGCATGGACGGCAACTCGACCGATCCGCAGAACCCGCGCCTCGCCGGCCAGAGCGAGCAGTACATCGCCGCGCAGCTTGCCGACTTCAAGTCGGGCAAGCGCATGAACCCGATCATGGCCGGCTTCGCCCAGCCGCTGTCCGAACAGGACATGCACGACATCGGCGCCTACTTCGCGACCAAGTCCTCGCTTCCCGGCGTCGCCGACCAGGCGCTGGTCGAGCAGGGCCAGACGATTTATCGCCAGGGTGACGTGGACCGCGGCATTCCCGCCTGCATGGCCTGCCACGGTCCCGACGGCCGCGGCAATCCGGGCGCGCGCTATCCGCAGCTCACCAGCCAGCACGCGAAATACCTCGAGACACGCCTGAAGGGCTGGCACGACGGTGGCACCCCGAACGACGACGCCCACACCAAGATCATGGTCGGCATCGCGCAGAAGCTCGACGAGAAGGACATCGCGGCCGTGGCCAGCTACATCGAAGGCCTGCATACCAACGAACCGACGGCTGCCACACCCGCGACGCCCTGATGGCGTTAAAGTTGGAAGATCGAACGGGCCCCTTCGGGCCCGTTCTTCTTTAAGAAGGTAAGAAAAGGATCCCCGATGCGTATGCGCCTTCCCCTCCTCTGTGCCGCCCTGATCGGCCTGGCCGCCTGCGGCTCCGGTAACAACGACACCGCGGCCAGCGCGCCGCCCGCCGCCTCGACCACCGCGCCGGCAACGACGGCAGCCGCCACCCCTGCCGCGCCGTCCACGGCCGCCAGCGCTCCCGCCTCCGCCACGAGCACGTCTCCGGCCGCCGCGAGCACGTCCGCCTCGGCTCCGGCGCCCGCCGCGAAGGCCGACGACGCCAACCGGCCCGCTGCCAAGCCTTTCGTCGACGACGGCAAGTGGGTGGAAGGCAAGCATTACTTCCGCATCGATCCGGTCCAGCCGACCAGCAGCCCGGGCAAGATCGAAGTCACCGAGGTCTTTTCCTACGGCTGCCCGGCGTGCTTCCAGTTCCACGGCGTCGTGGACGAGCTGGCCAAGAGCCTGCCCCAGGGCGCGGTCATGACCTATACGCCGGCCTCGTTCCGCCCCGATGAGAACTGGCCGCTGCTGCAGCGCGCCTACCTCACCGCGCAGGCCTTCGGCGTCGACAAGCAGAGCCACGACGCCGTCTTCGACGCCGTGTTCAAGAGCGGCGAGCTCGGCATCATGGACCAGCAGTCGGGCAAGCCGAAGGCGCAGTCCTCCTGGCCGACCATCGACGACGTGGCCAAGTTCTATACCAAGTACGGCGTCAAGGCCGACGAATTCGTCGCCACGGCCAACTCGTTCACCATCAACACCAAGATGAAGCGCGCCGATGAACTGATTCGCGCCTACGAGGTCGATAGCACGCCGACGATCGTCGTGAACGGCAAGTACCGCCTCACCCCGATCACCGCTGGCGGTTACCCGCAGGCGGTCGAGCTCACCCAGTGGCTCGTCAGCAAGGAAGCCGCGGGTAAGTAACCGCGCGCACTCGACCCACTCCGGAGATTTCCATGTTCAAGCGTCTCTCGATCCTCTTCGTCGGCCTGGCCATCACCGCTGCGTGCAGCGCGCGTCCCGCCGACAATGCCACAGCCGCCCCGGCCTACGCCGAGGGGACCCAATACGTGGCGACGCCCAAGCCGCAGCGCCTCGACCCGAACGACGGCAAGGTCGAAGTCGTCGAGGTGTTCTCGTATGGCTGCATCCATTGCGCGCACTACGAGCCAAAGGTGGAAGAGCTGCAGAAAGCCTTGCCCAAGGGCGTCGTGTTCCACGCCATCCCGGCGGCGTTCAATGACGCGTGGCTCCCGTTCGCCCAGGCGTTCTACGCGGAAAAGGCCTTGAAGGTGTCACCGCAGGCCCACGGTGCACTGTTCAAGGCGAAGTTCGAAGACCACTACCCGATCAACTCGCTGGACGAGATCGCGGACTGGTTCGCCACGAAGTACGGCACGGACAAGGCGAAGTTCCTCGCCGAGGCCAACAGCGACGCCACGAAGAAGCGAATCGAAGCCGACAGCAAGCTCATCCAGGCCTGGGGCATCGACGGCACGCCGACGATCGTCGTCAACGGCAAATACCGCAGCGCCCAGATCAAGGATTTCGACGAGCTCAACGGCGTCGCGAAGTTCCTGATCGACAGGGAACTGAAGGGCGGCAAGTAAGCCCCTCCCCATCGATGCCCTCCGTTCACACGGCGGAGGGCATCCTCTGGCCCTCAAGGCCAGCCGAGACCCTCCACGCAGCACCATGACCCTCGCCACGCCGAAACCGTCACCCGCTCCCGAGCGCACCCTGCGCCTGCTGAGCTGCAATATCCTCGCGGGCGCGAGCGTGCAGCGTTACAGCGACTATGTCACTCGCAGCGTCAACGCCGTGCTGCCCGGGCGGTCCAAGCTCGACAATCTCGATTCGCTGGCCGAGCTGCTGCATGAATTCGATGTCGTGGGATTGCAGGAAGCCGACGCGGGCAGCCTGCGCTCGGGCTTCCTCAACCAGACCCGTTACATCGCCGAAGCGGCCGGCATGCCTTACTGGAGCCACCAGCCGAACCGGCCCATGGCACGCGTGGCCCATTCGGCCAACGGCCTGCTGAGCCGCATCGAACCCAGCGAAGTCATCGACTACCCGCTACCGGGCCGGATCAAGGGGCGCGGCGCGCTGTTCGTCCGCTTCGGACAGGGTTCGGACGCGCTGGTGGTCGTCATCGCGCACCTTTCGCTGGGCGCGGCGGCGCGCATGGGCCAGCTGGCCTTCATCGCCGAACTGCTCGCGCCCTACCCGCATGCCGTGCTCATGGGCGACCTCAACACCGAGCCGGCGAGCGTGGAAATGCGTCATCTTTTCAGCAAGACCGCACTGCAGCCTCCGATGGTGTCGACGCCCACCTTCCCCAGCTGGAAACCGCGACGCGCGCTGGACCATATCCTTACCTCGGCGGACATCAAGCTCGATCGCACATGGACATTGCCCCGTGCGTTCTCCGATCATCTGCCGCTCGCCGCTGAAATCCGCCTGCCTCTCGCCCTCGCGCAGGCGGCGGGCGCGGCCTCATTGGGATAACCCCACGCATGAAACCGAGCTTGCGCGCCGCCCTGCCCTGGGCCGTCATCGTCATCGTCGCCGTGGCCGCCGTGTTCGTGCGCTATGGATTCATCGAGCCCGCGCACATGGCTTACGCCTGCGAGGGCAAGGACGGTCCGTGGTGGTGTGGCACGCGCACGCTTGTCGTGCAGGGCTTCCTCAGTTACGGGTATGGCTACGCGGCCGTCCTGGCCGCGTTCGTCGCGCTGTTCTGGCGGCATACCGTCGCCGCCGTGCTGGCGGCGTCGCTCGGCGTCATCGCGTTGCAGCTGTATTGCTACGAGGGCGGCGCACTCGCCCTGTTGATCGGAACGTTGCGGCTGGTCCGCTTCCAGTACGACCTACGCGCGACTGGCCCGTCGCCAGGCCTTCAGCACCGGTAGCGCAAGGGCGAGGTTGAGCAGCAGCCAGCCCCACGACACCGCGTTCGCGCCGAGTTCCTCGACGACCACGCCGGCACCCAGCAAGACCAGCCAGATCGCCAGCAGTCGCTCTTCCACCAGCGGCATGACCACGCTGTCGCGCGTGCGCAGCAGCGCGAGGATGAGGAAGCCGACGCACGGTAGCGCGAACATCCCGATGGGGAAGTCGCGATAGCGGCCGTTGAACACCATCAGGATGCCGTACAGGCACAGCACGAACATCCAGAAGAAGCGTTGTGGCGTGAACGCATCCGTCCACGCGATGCCGAAGCGGCGTCGCTCGACGGGTGTCGGCGCGACTTCGGCCGGATTCACGGGCGACGCGAGGCGCGATGCGATCGCGCGGGCCAGCGACAACGACGTCAGCAAGGCCGCCACACCGATAGCGATGCCGACGGCCCATTCAAGCGTGTTGCGGCACGAGAAAAGAAGAAGGCGCGCGTGTGCCGCCAGCGCGGTGCCCGTCGCGAAGCCGGCGAGCGCCAGCGAGAGCCAGCCGGCCGCACCGTGCCAGCGCCGGCGGAAGACGCCCACGAGAAGAAACACCACGGCTCCGGCACCACCCGCGGCGATCGCCCACAGCCACCGCGGTTCCTCGATGACCGGACCGAGCATCGGGAATTTCGGCTTGGCGTTCACGTCGAAGATGCCCCAGAAGCCGCCGACGGTCCCCTCGAGATCACGCTTCCAGGGTTGGTCGAATGCCTCGATCACGTTGTAGGGCATGTCGACGGTCGCGGCGTAATTGAGGAACTCGCGCATGTAGCGGGCTTCGTTCACCAGGCTCGCGCTGGCATCGCGCCGCGTGCGGCCCTGGCTGGGCCAACCGGTCTCGCCGATCATCACCTGCTTGCCGGGGAACTCCGCCTTCATCTTCTGGTAGACATCGGCCACATGCTGCACGGCCTTCTCCGGCGCGACCGGCTCGTCTTCCCAGTAAGGCAGGATGTGGATCGTGACGTAGTCCGTGGCCTTGGCCAGCGCGGGATGCTTCTGCCAGAACTCCCACACGTCCGCATAGGTGACAGGAACATCCGTGGCCGCGTTCACGCGCTCGATGTACGAGGCCAGTGCTTTCTCGGACAACTCGCCGCGCAGCAGCACTTCATTGCCCACGACGATGCCGCGCAGGTTGGCGCGGTCGCGCCTGGCCGCCTCGATGCCCAGCTTCACTTCCTGCTCGTTTTCGGCCGGATCGCGTCCAAGCCAGATGCCCATCAGCACCTTCATGCCGTAGCGGCCGGCGATGTCCGGCACCGCAGCCAGTCCCTGGTTCAGGGAGTACGTGCGTACGCAATCGAAGCGCGTCGACAAGGCCTTCAGGTCGGCTTCGATGCGCTCCGGCGGAATGAAGGCATGCTTGTCGAAGGGCGTTTCACCCTCCAGCCGGAACGGCGCGTAGGACACGCAGGCGATGCGCGTGCTGGGCGAATCCGGCAGGACCACCGGGCGGCCGAGCGACCACCAATAGGCGCCGCCAAACAACGCGGCGAGCACCAGGACGATCCATGCGAGCGGTCGCGCGAACCGCGCGTAGGGAGTGTGGGGCGGCATGCCGTTCCAGATTCAGAGCAAGGGGGTCAGCGGTACAAGCTTAGCGGCCCCGGGCGCCGAGAGCGATTCCCGTCGTTCAGGGAGTTCATCCGGCCTGTGCGTGCGGTTCCCTTACAATCGAGCGGTATGCACCCGTGAAGGAATACCGATGGTCCCTGCCCCGGCATCGCGACGCGCCGCCCGCCCCTTCCGCCTGCTGGCTGGCATGGCCCTTGCCGCTTGTGGCCTCGCCTTCGCCTTTGCCGCTTCCGCGGAGGGTACGGACGCCGAACGCCTGCGCTTCCGCCAGGCCTACGCAGCCGCACAACAAGGCGGTGACGCGTGGCGGGCACAGGCCACGGGCCTGGAAGGCTATGTCCTCTTTCCTTACCTGGAGGCCGCGGCGCTCGAACACGACCTGCGCACGCTCGATCGCGCACGCGTGGATGCGTACCTCGCCCGTTACCCGGGGCTGATCCCGGCCGCCGACCTGCGTCGCGACTTCCTCGGCGAACTCGCGCGGCGCAAGGACTGGACCACCTTCAGCGCGATGTACCAGCCCGGTCTCGGCGATTCCCTGAGTTGTTTCGCATTGCAGGCGAAGCTATCGCGAAACGAGCCCTTGGTTTTTGAACGCGACCTTGCGGACCTGTGGAAGAAGGCGAGCCTGCCCAACGCCTGCGATCCGGTGATCGCCGCCGCGCACGACCAGGGCCTGCTGACACCCGAGCGACTGTGGTCGCGTATCCAGGTGGCGGCCGATGCTGGCAAGGGCGGCACGGTGGCATCGCTGGCACCGTGGCTTCCGGCGGACGACGCGATCGCGGCACAACGCATCGGCCAGGCGCTGAACGACCCCGCGGGGGCCTTGCGCGACGCCTCGAACTGGCCCGACACGCCGCGCCATCGGCAGGCCGTGACGCTGGCCTTGCAGCGCATGGCGCGCAAGCAATCCACCGCGGCCGACACGGCATGGTCCGCGCTGGCGCCGCGCTTCACGCTGAGCGAGCAGCAGAAGGGCTCCATCGAGAATGCGCTGGCGCTCTTCCACGCCACTGACTTCGATGAATCCGCGCTCGGCCGTCTCGCGTCACTGCCGCCGGGAGCCCAGACTGACGCGACGCGCGAATGGCGCGTACGCGTGGCCCTGGCCCGACAGGACTGGAGCGCCGCGCTCGCCGCTCTCGACGCACTGGGCGAATCGCAGAAGGACGATGGCGAATGGCGCTATTTCCGCGCCCTGGTGCTGGCCCGACTGGGCCGCGGCGGCGAAGCGAAAGCCATCTACCAGTCCGTCTCCCAGGAAGCGACTTACTTCGGCTTCCTCGCCGCCGACCGCGTCGACGCCGCGTACGCCATCTGCCCGGCCAGCATGGCGACCGACGAGACGCGCGAGGCCGCCCTGCTTTCGGATCCGGGACTCGACCGCGCGTTCGAGCTGTATGCCGTCGGCCTGCAGAAACTCGCTCGCCGCGAATGGACCGCCGCACTCGCCGGTCGTGACGCCGACACGCAACGCCTTGCCGCCGACCTCGCCTTCCGCAAGGGATGGTATGACCGCGGCGTGTTCGGCCTGTCGTCGGGCGACGCCCTGCGTCTCTACGAACAGCGTTTTCCACTGGCTCGCCAGGACGGCGTCGTGGAGCAATCCAGCCAGGCCGGTATCGAAGCGCCCTGGGCGTACGCGATCATCCGCGCCGAAAGCGCTTGGATGACCGATGCGCGTTCCGGTGCCGACGCACGTGGCCTTATGCAGCTACTGCCCGGCACCGCCGCGCTGGTCGCCAAGCGCAATGGTTTGTCCTGGTCCGGCGGCGAAAGCCTCTACGAACCGACCACCAACATCATCCTGGGCACGCGCTACCTTGCGCAGATGGCGGCTCGCTACAACGGCGCGCCATGGCTCGCCAGCGCGGCGTACAACGCAGGACCGAACAAGGTCGACCAGTGGGTGGAAGCGCGCGGCACGCTCGATCCCGATCTTTTCGTCGCGAGCATCCCGTACAAGGAAACGCGCGAGTACGTTGCGCGTGTGATGGCATTCGCCGTCATCTACGACTGGCGCCTCAACGGTAACGCCCTCCCGATCGGATCGCGCATGACCCGCTTCGGCAGCACCTACTCGCTGCCGGTCCAAGGTGCCGTGCGCAAGCCCGTGGCCTGCCCCGCCGCCGCCGTGGCGAAACCCGCTCCGCCCACGGCCCCGGCTGTCATGGAGCCGGCGCCGGCCGAGGCGTCGTCGGCACCAGCCCCACAGGAACCTCAGCGTTGACCTGCTTGGCGACGGCACGGAACCGGCCTAGGCTGGTCCCGTCGTCGCCCTGCGGGAGGCCCGCATGAAATCGCAACGTATCGTCATCCTCGGCGGCACCGGCTTTGTCGGGAATACCCTGGTTCCTCGGCTCTCCGCCGACGGCCATCAATTGCTCCTGCTCTCGCGCAACCGCGAGGGGCGCCGTCACAGCGCCGTGGGCCGCAACGTCACGGTAGCCACGGCCGACATCTACGATCCGCCGACACTGCGCAAGCACATCGCCGGCGCGGATGCCGTCATCCACCTGGTCGGCATCCTCAACGAGAGCGGTAAGAACACTTTCGAGCGTGTGTTCGTCGACCTCACGCGGCTCGTCGTCGAGGCCTGCCGGGATACCGGCGTGCACCGCCTGCACCTCATGAGCTCGCTCAAGGCCGGCCAGGGAACCTCCGGTTACCTCCGCGCCCGGGGCGAGGCCGAAGCTCTCGTGAAGGCCTCGACGCTGGACTGGACGATCTACGAACCCAGTACCATCTTCGGTCCCAACGATGGCCTGGTCAGCCGCTTCGACGCATTGCTGCGCATCGCACCCATCGTGCCGCTGCCTCGCCCGCAAGCAAGGATGGCGCCGGTCTACGTGGGTGACGTGGCAGAAGCCATCGCTCGTGCCGTCAACGATCCCTCGTCGGTGCTGCGCACCTACGAACTCTACGGGCCGGAAACCTGGACCCTGCTCGACATCGTGCGAACCATCCGCGACACCCGACGCCGGCGTCGGGCGGTTATACCGATGCCCGATGCGCTCGGTCGCATCCAGGCGCAGTTCGCCCAGTTCGTACCGGGCAAGCCGTTCACGCCCGACAATTTCCGCTCGTTGCTCACCGATTCGGTCGGCACCACCGACGGACTGGCGCAACTCGGTATCCTTCCTCAACGATTCTCCGCGTGGCTGCCGCGTCTGCTCGGCCAGCCGCTTCGGCAACGCCGGCTCGACGAAGCCCGCAGCAGGCGGCGCCCCTGAAAGGACGTATGGACATCTATCTCGTCGGCGGCGCGGTCCGCGACAAACTTCTAGGCCGTCCCGTGGTGGACCGTGACTGGGTGGTGGTTGGTGCGACCCCCGAGGACATGCTCGCCGCGGGTTACAAGCCCGTGGGCAAGGACTTCCCCGTCTTCCTGCATGGAGCGACCAAGGAGGAGTACGCCCTGGCCCGTACCGAGCGGAAAACCGGTCGCGGGTACCACGGCTTCGCCTTCCATGCGGATCCGTCCGTCACGGTCGAGCAGGATCTCGAACGCCGCGACCTCACCATCAACGCCATCGCGGAGCACGAAGACGGCACCCTGGTCGATCCCTTCGGCGGCGTCGGCGACATCGAGACACGCACGCTTCGGCACGTTTCGGCCGCCTTCGTGGAAGATCCCGTGCGACTGCTTCGTGTCGCACGGTTCGCCGCGCGTTACGCGCCGCTCGGCTTCCACGTGGCCCCGGAAACCATGGCGCTGATGCGACGCATGGTCGAGGACGGCGAGATCGATCACCTGGTGCCCGAGCGCGTGTGGGCCGAGACCCGTAAAGCGCTGGCCGAGCCCATGCCATCGGAGTTCGTCCGCGTGCTTCGGGAAAGCGGCGCGCTGCGCGTGCTATTTCCAGAGGTGGACGCACTCTACGGTGTCCCCCAACGTCCGGAGTTCCATCCGGAGGTCGACACAGGCATCCACATCGAACTGGTGCTCGACGCCGCCGCGAAACTCGCGCCGGGTGACGCGCTGGTCGGCTGGTGTGCCCTCACGCACGATCTCGGCAAGGCGCTGACCCCCGCCGACGTGCTGCCACGGCACATCATGCATGAGCAGCGCGGCGTCGAACCCGTGCGCGCGATGTCCGCGCGGCTGAAGGTTCCCGCCGAGTACGCCTTCATGGCCGAGATGGTGTGCAAACACCACCTCAATGCGCACATGGCATTCGAGCTGAAGCCGACAACGATCCTGCGTATGCTCGAGGCGCTGGGCGCGCTGCGTCGTCCCGAACGCCTGGAGACCTTCCTTCTCGCGTGCATGGCCGACAAGCGCGGCCGCCTCGGAAGCAGCGACGCGGACTATCCGCAGGCCGACTTCCTGCGCGCCTGCCGCACAGCCGCCGCAGCGATCACGTCACAGCCGTTCGTGGAAAAAGGCCTGCACGGTCCCGCCATTGGCGAAGCGATGAAGAAAGCCCAGGCCCAGGCCATCGCAGCGGTCCCAAAGCCCGCAGGCTGACGACGTCAACGCTGTGCGCGTGCTATGTGGTGTGGTGTGCGCTCTGTGTGGGAGCCGCTTCAGCGGCGATTGCAGATTGCCGCAACCTGGCCCGCTGCCGCGGGATCGCCGCTGAAGCGGCTCCCACACTCCCACAGCCGCTGAAGCGGCTCTCACAACCGCTGGAGCGGCTCCCACAACTGCTGAAGCGGCTCCACAGTCCCCAGGCAACCTCGCGCTCCTACAACCGCGAGCCCTGGTCCGCGGCCATCACATCCGCCGGCAGTGCCGCGGCGTCGATGCCTTTCGCGAACAGCATCACCTGGAAGCGTTCGCCCATCTGGTCGGGCATGGTCAGCTTCTTCACTTCCTGCGCGAGGCGGAAACGCGCGGCCTCGTCGTTGATGGCGAGGTAGTCGTTCTCGAAGAACTCCTGCATCCCCGCGGCGAGCAGGAACTGCGCTTGCGGCATGTATGCCGCGACGCCGAAACCCGCGTTGTTGCCGGCTTCGGCCAGCGCGGTGAAGTCCACCGAGGCGGTCAGGTCCTGGAGGCCGGGCATGAAGAACGCATCGCCGTGCGAGCGGTGCCGATAGAAGGCCCGCAGGGTACCGTCGGTGCGCTCGGGCAAGTAGAACTCGCCGCGCGTGTATCCGTAGTCGGCGAAGATCATCGCGCCCCTGCGCAGGCTGCCGGCCACGGCCTGCATCCAGTACGGCAACTGCGGCAGGATCTCGCTGCGATATCCCGCGTCGAACTCGCGGCCAAGATCGCGCTCGACATGGCGCACGGCACCACCGACCAGCGCGTCGGCGGGTCGATCGTTGCGCACGAAGCGACCATCGCCATCGAGGACGACATGCTCCTCGTAAACTTCGCCATCGCGCGTCGTGAACCGCGTGGTGGGCAACGCGTCGATCACCTCGTTGGCGAACAGCACGCCGTCCCAATCCGCCTCGGGCGGACCATCGAGCCATTCGGCGCGAGCGAACAAGGCCGCGGGAAGCGCGGCATGCAGGCGTTCGCGCTGCCGTTCGCGAAGATCGGCACTGGGCTCCAGGATCATGAACCGTCGCGGCACGCGCCCCGCCGCATCAAGCGCAAGCAACGCGGCCTCGGCGAAGGCACCGCTTCCGCCACCGATCTCGAGGAAGTCGGCGTCAGGGCCCAGCGAGGCCAGCACGGGTTCCAGGGCACGCACCACGCAGCGGGCGAACAGCGTGCCCAGCTCCGGCGCGGTGATGAAGTCGCCTTCCGCACCGAATTTGGCCTTGCCCGCGCTGTAGTAACCCAGGCCCGGCGTATACAGGCAGCGCTCCATGAAGCGCGAGAAGGGCATGGGGCCGTGCGAGGCGATCTCCTCGCGCAACAACGACGCGAGGTGGTCGGAATGGGCGCGCTCGTCGGCGCCGGGTTCAGGAAGCTTTGCGTTCATGCCGTACGTGGTCGGGGGCGAACGCTCAGGATAACGGATGCCCGGCCAGAGGGGGTCAAGGCGCCCCCTCTGGCCTTGGGACCTCAGAAATCCTGCTGCAACGACAGGAACACGCCGCGACGCGGGCCGAACTGCGGCGCACCCACGCCGATGCCGGAGCCATCGCGGATCTCATAGGTACGGTCGAGCGCGTTGACCAGCGCGAGCTGGGCATGCGTGGCGCCGGCAGGCGTGAAGTGGAAGTCGCGCGATACGCTCAGGTTGAGCTGGAAGTATGCGGGCATGGTGTCGCCGTTCGGGATGATGCCGTCGCGGCGCAGGCCCGAACCGAACAGGTAGTCGGCACCGATACGCGTCGAGTCGGCGAAGGCGTAGCTGATGCCACCCGAGGACGTGTACTTCTGGTCGTGGTCGAGGTGGATGAAATGGTCCTCGATGTAGGCCAGGTCGTCCGGTCCGAAGTTGTACTGGCCGGTGATGATGCGCTTGCCGACCGAGCGGTTGTACGCGAAGTTGAAGTAGGCCGTCAGCGCGCCACCGTCGTAGTTCACGGTGAGTTCGTCGCCCTTGATCTTGCCCTGGTCGTAGTTGAACGTGGAGTAGACCAGCGCGGTACCGAACTGGCCTTCGTCCTGGATGCGCGACACATTGCGCCGGTAGCTGTCGAGGCCCACGGTCCAGGCGTCACCCAGCTTCTGCGAGATGCCGATGTCGTAATAGCTCGAGCGCTCCGCCAGCGGCGTATCGCTGCCGTTGTCCGGCAGCGCGTTGGTCGTACCGGCGAACTTCGCGATCGACGTCGGGCTGATCATCTCCGAAGCGGGCGGCGTGAAGTAGCGCGAGTAACCGGCATGGATCGTCGTGCCGTCGGTGGGCTGGTACACGAGGCCCACGCGCGGGCTCAGCTGGCTTTCGGTGCGGAACGCTTCGTAGCGGTCGCCGCGCACGCCGTAATTCACGGTCCACTTGTCGCCGATGCTCCACTCGTCCTGCAGGTACAGGGCGTACGTGCGTGCGATGAGGCGGCTGTCATCGACAATGTTCAGCGGCGTGGTCGAGGTCTGGCTGCCATCCGCGTCGGCCGGGAAAACCAGTGAGTTGTTGTTCGCCGTCGCGCGCTCGAACGAGGCATACATGCCATAGCGCAGCGTGTGGCTGTCGCCCAGCGGTGTCGAGAAATCGGCCTGCAACGTGCTGGCGCGGTTCGTGCGACCCACGTCGGAGGCAACGCCATTGAACATGAGGTCGCCGATGTCGTCGGGCGTGAAGTCGAGGCTGCTGTAGCGCTGGCCGGCCGACACCTGGTAAGCCGTATCGCCGAGCTTGCCCTGCAGGCTGAGCACGCCGAAGCGCGTCTTCTCCTGCTGGCGTTCGTCCAGCTGCGACGAGTCGAAGTTGGTCACGTCCAGATAGCCGAACTCCGGACTCTGGCCCGGATTGTTCGGGATCTCGAAGCGGTTGTTGGTCGCACCGAACAGGAAGGTGAGGCGCGTATCGTTGTTGATGAGGTACGAAATGTCGCCGAACGCCTTCACCTGGTTGGTGTGGTCGTGGATGGGCTTGCGGCTGGACGTCGGGTTCTCGATGCCGACGTCGTTCTCGAGGTAGTTCGCGGTGAGGAACCAGCTCCAGTCACCGCTGCGACCGAACAGGGTGGCGTTCGGATTCACCGTGCCGAACTGGCCGCCCGTGATGCCCACGCTGCCGCCCACGCCGTCCTTCGACGGGGTGCGCGTGGTGATGTCGACGATGGCCGCGGTGCGCTCGCCGTACTGCGCGGGCAGCGCGCCGGTGAGCAACTTCACGTTCTGGATCATGCGCGCGTCGAGCGTCTGGCCGAAGCCGCCGATGCTCTCGGGGATGAGCACGCCGTCGATGCGGTACTGCAGGTTCGCGTGGTCGCCGCGCACATGCAGCTGGCCGTAGGAGTCCTGCACGACGCCCGGCGCCTGCAGGATGACCTGGTTCAGCGGGGTCGAGTCGCCCAGCGGCAGCGCCTGGATGGTCTGGCGATCGATCACGTACTGGCTGCTGCCCGTGTCCGGCGAAAGGCTGTTGCGTGCCGCATCGAGCTGCGCGGTGACGTCGACCTCACCGAGGTTCGTGGCTTTTTGCGGCGGTGCGTCGGGGGCGGCGGCAAAAGCCGGGGCAGAGGCGAGAGCAAGGGCGATGCAGAGCGCGAGGCGAGCGGGGATCATCGGAAACCTTAATCGAATCGAAATGTTATAACGTATCTTCTTGCGGACACGTTGACGGGGAATTGGGCGGAGCGACTATGCGGGCTGGACCTTTCGGCATGCTTTCACGGCCAGCGCTTCATGACGGACTCACGCCACCCCGGCGACCATGCCCCATCCGATGCATGGAGAGAACGATGGCGAAGCGTGACGACAAACCGGCCTCGAGGGAGATCGTTCCGGTGAGCGCCGAGCGTGCCGACAGCCCGGTCGCGAAGGCGATCCTCGAGTTCGTCAGCCGCATTCCCGAAAGCGATATCCCGCGCGCCAGCAAAGGCACGGCGGAAGAGGAAGCCCGCAGGCTGGCCAACGCCGCCGCGAACAAGGCCGCGCTCACCGCCGGTTCGCTCGCCCTGCCCCCGGGACCATTGGGCTGGCTGACCGTGCTGCCCGAGCTCGTCGCCATCTGGCGGATCCAGGGCCAGTTGGTCAGCGACATCGCCGCGGCCTACGGCAAGACGGCGAAGCTGGGCCGCGAGCAGATGCTGTGGTGCCTCTTCCGGCACACGGCCGCACAGGCCTTCCGTGACATCGCCATTCGCGTGGGCGACCGCCTGGTTTTTCGCACGGCGGCCACGAGCGTGCTGCAACGCCTTGCCGGCCGTATCGGTGTAAGCGTGTCGAAGCGCGCCGTGGGCAAGGGCATCTCGCGCTGGCTACCGATCGTCGGTGCGCTGGGCGTGGGCGCCTACGCGTACTACGACACCGGTCAGGTGGCGAAGACGGCCATCGACTTGTTCAGTGGCGAGATACACGTCGAGGGTGGCGACGAACCCGACGGAACCAGGCCAGGCAGGAAGCCGTCGCGCTCCAGGAACACCGACGCCGTCGAGCATAAGGGTGAGAAGCACGAGAACCACCCAGAGGCCGACGCTGCGCCGAAGGCGCGGCGCCGGAGCACCACCAAGCCGGCGGCGCCGCGCAAGCGCGCCACGGCCAAGAAGTCGGTGGCGCGCAAGAGCACGGCCGCCAAGGTCGTCAAGTCGACGGCGAAGAAGGCGACGAAGAAAGTCGCCGCGCGCCGCGCTCCGGCAAAGAAGGCCGCCGGAAGGAAAAACGCGCCCGCAACGTGACGCGGGCGGCGCTTTACGGCAAGCTCGCTGCGCATTGAACAGGGAGTCGCGATGAACAAGCAGCCAGTCGTCCTCGTCACCGGAGGCGCACGCCGCGTCGGTGCCGCCACGGTGCGACATCTGCACGCCGCGGGCTGCACGATTGCGATCCACTATCGCCGGTCGTCCGGCGAAGCCGAAGCGCTGGCGAAGGAACTCAATGCGATCCGCCCGGACAGCGCGGCCACTTTCCCGGCCGCGCTTGAAGACGATGCGGCCCTGCCGCCCCTTGTCGCCGCCGTGATCGGGCGTTTCGGGCGCCTCGATGGACTGGTGAATAACGCTTCCGCGTTCTACCCCACGCCCGTCGGTGAAACCACATCGTCACAATGGGACGATTTGTTCGCCGCGAATGCGCGCGCACCGTTCTTCCTCGCGCAGGCGGCCGCCCCTGCCCTGCGCGAAGCGAAAGGCGCGATCGTCAGCATCGTCGATATCTACGCCGAGCGGCCGCTCGCGGGCCATGTCGTGTACTCGATGGCCAAGGCCGCCCTCGTCATGCTCACCCAGGCACTGGCGAAGGACCTCGCGCCCGACGTACGCGTCAACGCCGTCGCCCCTGGCGCTATCCTCTGGCCCGAGTCCGGCAAGCCGGAAGAAGCGGCCGAAGCGCTGATCGCGAAGACGCCCCTGGCCCACAAGGGCGACCCGGCCGATGTCGCGGAGGCCGTGCGCTGGCTATTGCTGGATGCGCGGTACACGACGG
>DATNJP010000349.1:0-3405 GCA_035603855.1 Luteibacter sp.
CTCGGTGGCGGCCTCGTCGATGGCTCGGTCGTACTCATCGGTGGCGATCCCGGCATCGGCAAGTCGACCTTGTTGTTGCAGATGCTGGGGACGCTGGGCGCGATCCTGCCGAGCCTGTATGTCACGGGCGAGGAATCACTGGGTCAGGTCGCCAGCCGGGCGCAGCGTCTCGATCTCCCGCTTGCTCCACTGCACGCGCTGGCGGAAACCTGCATCGAGCGCATCCTGGAGCAAGCCGCGTCGGCGCGACCGCGTGTGCTGGTGATCGACTCCATCCAGACCATCTGGACGGAGATGCTCACCGCGGCACCAGGCTCGGTCAGCCAGGTGCGCGAATCCGCGGCGAAGCTCACTCGTTTCGCGAAGGAAACGGGTACGTCGGTGTTCCTTGTCGGTCACGTGACCAAGGAAGGCGGCATCGCCGGGCCACGCGTGCTGGAGCACATGGTCGACGCGGTGCTTTATTTCGAAGGTGAGGCAGGTAGCCGCTTCCGCGTGTTGCGCGCCTTCAAGAATCGCTTCGGCGCCGTCAACGAACTGGGCGTGTTCGCGATGTCCGAGAAGGGCCTGCGCGAAGTGCCCAATCCCTCGGCGATCTTCCTTTCAGCCCATTCGGGGCCGACGCCTGGGAGCGCGGTGATGGTGACCCGCGAAGGCACGCGTCCGTTATTGGTGGAAGTGCAGGCCCTGGTCGATCAATCGTCGCTGGGTAATCCACGCCGTGTCGTCCTTGGCCTGGAGCAGAATCGCCTCGCGATGCTGCTTGCCGTGCTGCATCGGCACGGAGGTGTCGCGGCGTACGACCAGGACGTGTTCGTCAACGTCGTCGGTGGCATCCGTGTGCAGGAAACCGCCTCCGACGTCCCGGTATTGATGGCCGTACTGTCGAGCCTGCGCGATCGTCCCCTGCCAGAGAAAACCATCGCCTTCGGCGAAGTCGGCTTGTCCGGCGAGATCCGCCCCGTGCCGAACGGTGAGGAGCGCTTGAAGGAGGCCGCGACGCATGGCTTCCGCCGCGCGGTGGTCCCCGCAGGTAACGCACCGAAGCGTGGCCGCGTCGGCGACATGGAAATCATCCCGGTAGAACGCCTGTCACAAGCGATCGATGCCAGCAGGGAATAGCGCACCCCGGCGGGAGCGCGGCACCCGGCGTGTATGTGAGAGGGTGTATGTGAGAGCCGCTTGTGGGAGCCGCTTCAGCGGCGATGGGTGCTAGCCACAGTCATGCCCGCTGCCGCGGGATCGCCCGCAAAGCCGGCTCCCACACACATCCTCTCCCACACATCCTCTCCCACCAGCCACCACCCACAAGAGTGGCTCTACGGCGTGCGGTGCAGGATCAGCTCCAGCACTAGCTTCGTGCCGAAGAATGCCAGCAGCAGGATGCCCATGCCGCTCAGGGTGAGATAGACCGCGCGGATGCCGCGCCAGCCGTATTTCCAGCGGCCCCAGAGCAGCACGCCGAAGACGATCCACGCGATGATCGACAGCACCGTCTTGTGAACGAGGTGCTGGCTGAAGAGGTTGCCGACGAAAAGCGCACCGGTGACGAGGGTGAGCGTAAGCAGCACGAAGCCGACCGCGATAAGGCGGAACAGCAGCACTTCGGTCAGCGTGAGCGGGGGCAGGGCGCGCAGCCAGTGGCCGAACCGGCTGCGGCGCAGCGCGCGCTCCTGGATCGCGAGCAGGATTGCCAGCGCCGCCGCGATCGAGAGGATGCCGAAGGCGAACACCGCGATGGTTACGTGCAGCTCGATCTGCCAGCTCATGGCCTCCGGCGCCGTGCGCGGGGCGATGAAGGCATCGAGCGCGAGGAACGCCGCCGACAGCGGAAAGATCAGGATGCCGAGTCCAGCCACGGGGCGCGACAGGTTCACCACCAGCGTCAGTGCCGAGGCGATCCAGGCGACCAGGGACAGCGCGGCGAAGAAGTGCAGGTCGAGCGTGCCGCGATGCGCCGTCAGGAGCAGGGCGGCGTGCGCCAGCGCCGCGATCGTCGCCAGTGTCATGCCAACGCGCGCCAATGGCTGTCCGCCGGTGGCGAGCGGCCGGGCGAGTACGCCAGCGGCACTCAGATAGAAGGCGACGGCGGCCAGCGAGAGGATGGTGACGATCATGGACGCGCAGTGTGGCATAGCAGCAAGGCGCGGTGAATGCGTATGGTTCCCGCTACGCGGCGGTGGGTGCTTGGCTTGGTATGGCCCGCGGTCGCGGGATCGCCGCTGAAAGCGGCCCCCACATGTTTTTTCTTTTCGCGCGCCTTGGGGGTAGTGCGGCTATAATCCGTCGTTTACCGCATTCCGACCCCGAATCCCCATGTTCGAATCGCTCAGCCAACGCCTATCCGACACCGTCAACCGCCTGCGTGGTCGTGGCCGGCTGACCGAGGAAAACATCCGCGAGACCCTGCGCGAGGTGCGCATCGCCCTGCTCGAGGCCGACGTGGCCCTGCCGGTGGTGAAGGCGCTCATCGAGCGCGTGAAGGTCCGCGCGGTCGGTCAGGAAGTGCTGAAGAGCCTTTCCCCGGGCCAGGCCCTGGTCAAGGTCGTCAGCGACGAGCTGACCACCCTGATGGGCGCGGCCAACACGGAACTGAACCTGGCGGCGCAGCCGCCGGCGGTCGTGCTCATGGCCGGCTTGCAGGGTGCAGGCAAGACCACCACCGTCGCCAAACTCGCGCGCTTCCTCAAAGAGCGGAAGAAGAAGCGCGTGATGGTCGTCAGCTGCGACGTTTATCGTCCGGCGGCGATCGAGCAGCTGCGCACGCTGGCCGCCCAGGTGGAGGTCTCGTTCTTCCCGTCGGAAGCCGGCCAGAACCCGGTCGACATCGCCAAGGCCGCCGTGGCGGCCGCCCGTCGCGAAGTGATCGACGTGCTGCTGGTGGATACCGCCGGCCGCCTGCACGTCGACGCCGCGATGATGGACGAGATCAAGGCGCTGCACGGCGCCCTGGACCCCATCGAAACCCTGTTCGTCGTCGACTCGATGACCGGCCAGGACGCCGCGAACGTCGCCAAGGCGTTCTCCGAGGCGCTGCCGCTCACGGGTGTCGTGCTGACCAAGACCGACGGTGACGCCCGCGGCGGTGCCGCGCTGTCCGTCCGTTATGTCACTGGCCGCCCCATCAAATTCCTCGGCGCCGGCGAAAAGACCGACGCCCTTGAGCCGTTCCATCCGGATCGTGTCGCGCAGCGCATCCTCGGCATGGGCGACGTCCTGTCGCTGGTCGAGGAAGTCGAGCGCAAGGTCGACCAGGAGAAGGCCCAGAAGCTGGCCGAGAAGGTCATCAAGGGCAAGCGCTTCGATCTCAACGACATGCGCGACCAGCTCGAGCAGATGAGCAACATGGGCGGCCTCGCCGGTCTCATGGACAAGCTGCCGGGTATGTCCAGCATCCCGGACAGC
>DATNJP010000350.1:0-2585 GCA_035603855.1 Luteibacter sp.
CCGAGCCTCGAAAGACGTCTGCGTCGGCATGTAGGCATCGCGGTGGCCGCGGTGCTCGTGGTCATGGGTGGCATCGCTGCCTACCGGTCCATTTCCGAACTCAACGAACTTTCCGATACGCGTTTGAGGCAGACGGCCGCGACGCTTGATGCCTTGTTGCAGAAAACGGGGGTGACCGCCGATTTCCCCGGGGGAGGGCGGCTGCAGGAGTTGCCGGCCGTCCCGGTCGTCGTCAACGGCAAGGGTCCCGTATCGACTTACGAAGCGGAGGTCGGCTACAGGGTGACGGCTGCCCGCGGCAAGGTATTGTTGTTCACGAGCAACATGCGTGAGCTGCCGGCGTCGATGCCGCTCGACGAAGCCATTCATTCCGTGGTTGTCCGCCGTCGCCGCTGGCATGTCTATACGCGTCACGACCCGCTGCTCGGCGTGACCATAAGCGTGGCCGAGCGGCACGATTCGCGTCGCGATGTCATCAATGCCGTGGCGCTGGAACGTAGCCTGCCGCTGCTTGTCGGCCTGCCGCTCCTGTTCCTGGCGTTGCGCTGGGCCGTCCGTCGCAGCCTGCGTCCGCTGGATGCCTTGACGAGCATGCTGCTGGCGCGCCGCGTGGGTTCCCATGAACCGGTCGTGCTGTCGAACCCGCCCGGCGAGATCGTCCCGATCGTCGATGCGCTCAATACACAGATCGCGGCCATCGAAAGGTCGCTCGAGCGCGAGCAGCGATTCAGTGCCGACGTGGCCCACGAACTGCGCACGCCGATCGCGGCCAGCATGATCGGCCTCGAAAGTGCTCTCGCGGTCGGTTCCAGCGAGTTCACGGCGACGGCATTGCCGGAAGCGCTGGAGAGCCTGCGCCAACTAGGTCGGCGCACCGAGCAGTTGCTGATCCTTGCCAGGCTGGACGAGGAACATGCGATGCCACGAGGCATGGTCGATGTCGTGACCGTCGCCCGTGACGTTCTGACGGAATGGCAGCCGACAGTCGACCTGCGACGATTCACGCTCGACGTGGACCTGCCCGGGGCGGCGCTGCAGGTCGAGGGTCATGCCATGGCGCTCGCGGCGATGATCCGCAACCTGCTGGAGAACGCGGCCCGCCACGTTCCCGATCACGGGAAGGTGCTCCTGCGGGTGAGCGGCGACGATGCGGAGGTTGTCGTGGATGTGGTCGACAACGGCCCCGGTATTCCCCTGGAACGGCGAGAGGCCGTGTTCGTCCGCTTTCATCGGGAAAAGGCCGGTCTCGGTGACGGCTTCGGTGTCGGCCTTTCGATCGTCCAGCGCGTCGCGCAGTTGCAGGGGGCGACGTTGAGCTTCGACGATGCGCCCTGGGGCGGCGGGCTGTGGGTTCGCGTGCGCATGCCCGTTCGCCACGCCAACGCGGGTTTTGGCAAACCTCGTGAATCCTGACAAATCCCTGGACAGGGAAAAGGCGCCGAATGGGGTTACCCATTCCGGGTCAGCCAGGGAGACACGCCATGCGCCACCAGCATTGTCCGCGCGTTATCCGTTCGCTTTCGATCGTGCCCCTCGTCTGGCTCGTGGCGACGGCCGCCTTGGCCTCGCCACAGGCGGCGGAACGCGTCAGTCCCGTCATCAAGATCAATGAAGCGGCGGCGACCGCGCAGATCGAGAGCACGAAGGTGCGCGATGGCGTCACCGTGCTTTCCGGTTCCGGTGGCAACATCGGCGTGATCAGCGGCCCGGACGGCAAGTTCATGATCGACGCGGGCATCGCCGTGTCGGAACCGCGTCTCGACGCCGCCCTTGAAGCCATCGACAAACTGCCGTTGCGCTATGTCGTCAACACGCACTACCACTGGGACCATACCGACGGTAATCCTTGGCTGGCTGCAGCCGGCGCGAAAATAGCGGCAAGCGCCGGTACGGTGAAGCGCGTATCGGAAACCACGCGCGTGGACGACTGGGATTACACCTTCAAGCCGCTGGCGAAGGCGGGCATTCCCACGATCATCGTCAAGGGTTCCAAGTCCTGGAAGTTCGACAAGCAGACGATCACCGCCATCACCGTGCCACCGTCGCATACGGATACCGACCTCTACGTCACGGTGCAACCGGCGGACGTGGTCTTCCTCGGCGATCTGTTCTGGAACGGCGTCTATCCGTTCATCGACAACGAAAACGGCGGGAGCATCGGCGGCATGGTGAGCGTGCTCGATTCGATCCTGCCCAAGATCGGCGACAAGACCGTGGTCGTTCCAGGGCACGGGCCCGTGGGAACCAAGGCGGACCTGCAGGCCTTCCGCGACATGCTGGCCGGTATCCGAGACAACGTGGCGGCGTTGAAGAAGCAGGGTAAATCGCGGGATGAAGTCATCGCTGCCAAGCCCACGGCCAAGTACGACGGGACTTACGGCCACTTCGTGATCGATCCGGACTTCTTCGCCCGCATCGCGTACGACGGGACGAAATAACATTCAACCGAATGGTTGACTAATGTTTTCGAGGGGTCTACATTCAACCACATGGTTGAACTAGACACTCCCCAGCTGGACCCGGTATTCCATGCGCTCGGCGACCGCACGCGCCGACGCATGCTCCGTGAACTGGCCGCCGGCGAG
>DATNJP010000351.1:0-2005 GCA_035603855.1 Luteibacter sp.
GGCTTCGAGTTTGCGGCGTATCGAGGGGGTCATTCGGGGCGCGAGGTCCGGCTCTAGGAGAATCCCTAGCCGTACATCATGCGGAAACGTCGTCGTCCGGGTCCAGTCCGTACAGCCGGCCGGCGGCGTGGAGCAGGTCGAGATCGCCCGACATGGCGGCATCGCGCAGCCGCGCACTGGGCGTATGGAGCAGTTTGTTGGTCAGCGTATTGGCGAGGAAGGCCAGCGCTTCCTCCGCCGGGCGGCCCTTGGCAAGCATGGCCTGGGCCTTCGCCAGCACCTCGTCGCGCTGGGCCTCGGCGGCCACGCGCATGTCCACGGCGGGATTGCGCAGGCTGAGGGCCCGGCGCCAGGCCATGTAGCGCTCCACCTGCAGATCGATGATGGCATCGGCTTCGCGCGCCGCGAGTTCGCGCGAGCGGCGGTTCTCGTCGATCACCTGCTTGAGGTCGTCGATGCCATAGAGGTACACGTCGTCGAGCTGGGCCACTTCCGGCTCGATGTCGCGGGGCACGGCGATATCGACCATGAACATGGGCCGGCGACGGCGGGCGGCGATCGCGCTGGCGACCATCGGTCGCGTCACCACCGGCAACCGCGACGCGGTGGAGGTGATGACGATATCGGCCTCGGCGAGATGCCGGGGCAGGTCGGCCAGGGCGATGGCATAGCCGCTGTACTTGCTCGCCAGTTCCTGGGCATTTTCCAGGGTGCGGTTGGCGACGATCAGCCGGCGAACGTTTTTGTCGGCCAGATGGCGCGCGGCCAGTTCGATCGTCTCGCCCGCGCCGATCAGCAGGACGCAGGCCTGGCGCAGGTCGGTGAAGACCTGTTCGGCGAGGCGCACGGCCGTATAAGCCACGGAAACGGTGTGCGCGCCGATACGGGTGTCCGTACGCACGCGCTTGGCCACGGCGAAAGTGTGCTGGAGCAGGCGCTCCATGGGCGCCCGCAGGGTCTGCGCCGACCGCGCCTGCTGGTAGGCATCCTTCACCTGGCCGAGGATCTGCGGTTCACCCAGCACCATGGAATCGAGCCCGGTGGCCACGCGGAACATGTGGCGCACGGCGTCGTGTTCGTCGTGGCGGTAGAGGAACTCGTCGAGCCGTTGCGGGGTCAGACGGTGTTGCCGGGACAGCCACTGGCCCGGCACGCCTTCGAAGCCTTCGGCCACGCTGCAATACAGCTCGGTGCGGTTGCAGGTGGAGAGGATCATCGCCTCCTCGATCCCGGGTTGCCGGGTGAGGTCGTCCAGCGCCTCCGGGGCCACCGCGGCGTCGAATGCCACCTGCTCGCGCAGGCTGACCGGCGCGGTGAGGTGATTGAGCCCGAGGGCGATGAGTGGCATGAAGGCTTGGGTCGGCTTGGGTGGCGTCGGCTAAGCTAAGGGCGCATTGTGCGCTCACAAGGCGTCGCGCGCTTGGCGGCGTCTATCTATATGACGGAGAGTAGTGTGCTGAGCGGTCGGTCCAAGTTCAAGCAAGTGCGGCATCTTGTGGTTCTCACCGCGCTGGCCGGGGCGCTGGCTGGCTGCGTCACGGCACCGACGGAGGCCCCCAAGGCCACCCGGACCGGGGTCCAGCCGCTCGACCGGTTGCAGGTGGCGATCGTTCCCCCTGAACGGGACCTCCAGGCCCAGCTGATGGCGGGCGATTTTGCCCTGGCCGCCAACGATCTCAAGGCCGCCTCGGACGCTTACGGGCGCGCCGCCGCCCTGAGCGACGATCCGAAGGTCGCCGGCCGCGCCACCGAACTGGCTCTTGCCGTGCACGACGAGGACGCGGCCAACAAGGCGCTGGATCGCTGGGCCGCGTTGGGTGCCAAGCCCTCCGAACTGGCCAGCGTGCGTGCCCGCATGGCGCTCGACCGCGGCGACACCGCGGAAGGCCAACGCCAGCTCGAAGCGCTGGTCGCCACGGGCGATCCGGACGCCTGGCGCGAGTTCGGGCGCATCCTGGTCACCGCCCGCGACGCCGCCCAGGCGGGCGTCCTGCTGGAGCGGATC
>DATNJP010000352.1:0-3598 GCA_035603855.1 Luteibacter sp.
CAATCGGAGCGCTGCATCGACTGTGGCAATCCGTATTGCGAGCACGCCTGTCCCGTGCACAACTACATTCCGAACTGGCTGAAGCTGGTGCAGGATGGCCGTCTGTTCGAGGCCGCGACCCTGATGCACGAGACCAATCCCTTGCCGGAGATCTGCGGTCGCGTTTGCCCGCAGGATCGCCTGTGCGAAGGCGCGTGCACGCTGGAGCAGGGTGACTTCGGCGCGGTGACCATCGGCAGCGTGGAGCGCTGGGTCACGGACGAAGCCATCCGCCAGGGCTGGCGTCCGGATCTTTCCCGCGTGCGCGAGACCGGTGCGCGCGTCGCGATCGTGGGTGCGGGACCCGCCGGGCTCGCCTGCGCGGATCGACTGCGGCGTGCGGGCATCGGTGCCGATGTCTTCGATCGCCAGCACGAGATCGGCGGCCTGCTGACGTTCGGCATTCCTCCCTTCAAGCTGGACAAGACCGTCGTGCGCACGCGGCGCATGGTCCTGGAAGGCATGGGCGTGCGGTTCCACCTCGGTGTGGAGATCGGGCGCGACATCGAGTTCGACGAACTACTCGCCGACTATGACGCTGTCTTCGTCGGCACGGGTGCCTACACCTATGTCGATGGGCAACTCGACGGCCGCGACCTGCATGGCGTGCACGATGCGCTTCCGTTCCTCATCGCCAACACCGAACGCCTGTTGCGCGAGGAAGAGCCAGCCGCGGAATACGACATTGCCGGCAAGCACGTCGTCGTGCTCGGCGGTGGCGACACCGGCATGGATTGCAATCGAACGGCGATCCGTCTGGGGGCCGCTTCCGTCACGTGCGTCTATCGCCGCGATGAATCGAGCATGCCCGGTTCGCGCCGTGAAGTCGGCTACAGCCGCGAGGAGGGCGTGCGCTTTCTGTTCCAGCGCCAGCCTGTCGCACTGGTGGGCGACGATGGCAAGGTCACGGCGGTGCGCGTGGTCGAGACCCAATTAGTCGACGACGGCGATGGCCGCCCTCGCCCGCAGAATGTCGCGGGCAGCGAAACCGACCTGCGTGCCGACGTCGTGATCCAGGCGTTCGGCTTCCAGCCGAGCCCGCCGGACTGGTGTGATGCCTTCGGCATCGAGCGCGACGCCACGGGCCGCATCGTCGTGGGTGCCGAAGGCTACCTTCCCTTGCAGACGAGCCATCCGCGAATTTTCGCGGGTGGCGATAACGTCCGCGGGGCGGACCTGGTGGTCCGCGCCGTCTACGATGGCCGCGAAGCCGCGGCATCCATCGCAAGGATGCTCGCTTCGCAAAAAACCGGCGTCACGGTCGCGGCGTAGAAGGCGCACAATAGGGGGCATGCCCCCTAGCACAGTGAAGTCATGTGCCTGATCGCCTTTGCATGGCGCGCGCACCCGCGCTGGCGCCTCGTGCTTCTCGGTAACCGCGACGAATTCCATGCCCGCCCCACGGCGCCGCTCGGCGCCTGGGACGAAGCCCCACAGGTCGTCGCGGGGCGCGACCTCGAAGCCGGCGGTACATGGGCCGGTGTCGGTGCGCACGGACGGGCCAGCGTCATCACCAATGTCCGCGACATGTCGGCCGACCATAGCGGGCTGTCGCGGGGTTTGCTCGTCGCCGATTTCCTCAGCTCGGGCATTTCCGCCCGGGAGCATGCGATCGAGCTGATGGCCAGTGCCAGGGACTATCGCCCGTTCAACCTGCTCACCTTCGACCGCGATGACGCGTACTACCTCGGCAACCATCCGGGCGCACGGGCGCAGCCTGTCGACGCAGGCGTGCACGGGTTGAGCAACGCGGACTTCAACGCGCCATGGCCAAAGACCCGGGCCCTTACGCATCGGCTCACGGACTGGCTGGGCAAGGGCGCGGAAAACGACACCGACGCCTTGTTCGCAATGTTGTCCGACCAGGGCCGCTGGCCGGATGACCTCTTGCCCGATACCGGCATCGGTATCGAGCGCGAACGCTTCCTTTCCAGTGCCTTCATCGTCGGCGAGAACTACGGCACGCGGGCGAGCACGGTCATCCTGGTCGACAACGACGATCGCACCCTCATCGTCGAGCGCCGCTTCGGTCCCAATGGCGTGCCCGACGGCGAAACCAGGTTGGCGCTGGGCTGATTCAGACGATGCCCCGCGTGAAGGGCCCGGGCGTGTGTGTCCCATCGTTTTTGGTTTCCCGGCGATAGTCTTTTGCGTGGCCGGCGATTGATTACCCTGGGCCGTACCCCGACGATGGGGAGGTAGCCAATCGCGCCCCCTCAACCTCCGGAGTCACCATGAACATCGACCTCAGCAAGCGCAGCGCCATCGTCACGGGTTCCACCGCGGGCATCGGCCTCGCCATCGCCACTGGTCTTGCCGCCGCAGGCGCCGCGGTGGTCGTCACCGGCCGTACCCAGGCGCGCGTGGATGAAGCCATCGCCGCCGTGAAGAAAATCGCGTCCGCTGCGAAGGTCACCGGCGTCGCGGCCGACCTCGGTACCGCCGAAGGCGCGGCGACCCTCATAAAGGCCGTTCCCGAGACGGACATCCTCGTGAACAACCTCGGCATCTTCGAGCCCAAGGACTTCTTCGAGATCGACGACGCGGAGTGGTCGCGCTTCTTCGAGGTGAATGTCACTTCCGGTGTTCGCCTGTCGCGTCACTATGCGAAAGGCATGGCGCAGCGCGGCTGGGGTCGCGTGCAGTTCATCTCCAGTGAGTCGGGCATCCAGGTGCCGGCGGAGATGGTGCATTACGGCGTCACGAAGACGGCCCAGCTTGGCGTGTCGCGTGGCCTCGCCGAGGTGCTTGCGGGCACGGGCGTCACGGTGAACGCGGTGCTCCCCGGTCCGACCCTGTCGGAAGGCGTCACTGAATTCTTCGGCAAGATCGCGAAGGAGCAGGGCAAGTCGCAGGAGGATGTCGAACGCGATTTCATCCAGACCCATCGCCCGACGTCGCTCATCAAGCGCCTGCTCACCGTTGACGAGGTGGCGAACGTCTCGGTCTATCTTGCGTCCGAACAGGCGTCCGGCACGAACGGTGCGGCCATTCGCGTCGACGGCGGCGTCACCCGCTCCATCATCTGACAGCGCGACGCTCCCACCCGAAAGCGGGCAAGTCGCCGACTTGGACCCGATGTTTCGGGTGGGAAGCGTCCCTCAATCTCCAACCTGGCAGAGGATGCGCGCAAACGCGCCATCGTTCCGCTGGAATTCCGGGCGAGGTGCATGGAAGCGCTGCTCGCCGAGCGCCACCGACTTCACCCGGTCCATCCGGAAGAACTTCCAGCCGCTCGACGCACCCGACGCGCTTCCGCCGGATACCTGGTACGCACTCAACAGGCGGTCGCCGGCGTGATCGTCGCCATACACGTGCGGCTGCACCAGGCGTATCGAACCACCGTACTCCACGACCAGTAAACGCATCGATGCGATCGCTTCGCAGACGATGGTGTCGGCGCGATTCACGACAGTTCGCCATCCACATAGAACCAGCGGCCATTCTCGCGCACGAAGCGGCTCACCTCGTGCATGCGCTCGGCGCTTCCTCCACCCATGCGTAGCCGTGCGATGAATTCGACGATGGCCGTATCGGGTGTCGGATTTTCATGGCGCTT
>DATNJP010000353.1:0-5819 GCA_035603855.1 Luteibacter sp.
CGGCGTCGCCATGGCGGTTGCCACGGACCTCAATCCGGGCACCTCGCCGCTGCTGTCGTTGCGCATGGCCATGGGCATGGCCTGCACGTTGTTCCGCCTGACCCCGGAAGAAGCGCTGCGTGGCGCGACGGTCCATGCCGCCCGAGCGCTTGGCCTCGACGATCGGGGTACGCTTGCCGTGGGACAGCGTGCCGACCTTGCCCTATGGAACGTCGGTCATCTTCCCGAACTGTGCTACTGGATAGGCGGTCACCTGCTTCGCGAGACTTGGAGTGCGGGCGATCGCGTTGCCGGCTGACATCGGCCGGTATTTTCCGAAAACTTCCATCGATCCCTGAACAACGGTCACCTATCATCGCTTACGCATCGGCGCTAGCGGCGTCGGCACCCATGAGTTGTCAGGATTATCGTTGAAGGATGCATCGTCGCCCCACCTTCGGGGTTGCCTCGTCGTCGCCCGCATCTCAGGCCTTTTGCTGCTGGCATCCACGACAGGCGCGTGTGGCGATACGCGCGAACAGGAACAGGAACGCGGTCGCCGCGCACGGCAGATGCGCGACGTCTCCCGCATGCTCGACGCCATGGAATCGACGGATCCCGCCGCCGTGGCACTCGCCGTGCAACCCACGCTCCTGGCGCCGCCGCGGACGTCGCGTCGCCCCGAATCGTCGGCGGCGCCTTCTGACAAGGCTGTCGCGTGGTGGGCAACGACGCACTGGCAAGTCGTCACCGCGGGTGGTGCGGGCACCGGCGCGACCGCCCTGTTGATCCTGATGCTGCGCAGGCGCCGCACGAAGGCGGTGTGCAAGCCGCCCCCTCCCTCGATCGTCAGCCATTTCGCCGCCGTCGAACCGGCGCTACGCGCCTCGCCCCTGCCGTCCATCACGCCGGAATGGGTCTATCGCCGGTCGGCATTCGAAACGCCCGAACTGGATGTCATAACGGAGCCGGTGGACCTTCTCCTGCGATTTTCACCCGTCCCCGCCATGTCGCTCACGGCCACGCTGCGTGAGCGGCTGGCCGCCGCCGACACGGATGCGCGACTGCATCTGGTTGGCGACGAACACTGGCCCACCATTCGCTGCACCGGCGAGTCCACCGCCATGCTGCAAGCCTGGCGATCGACACTCGATGCCGCATCTTCCAACGACGATGACGACGGTCGCCTCGCCCGCTGGTTGTCACCGTCGCTCGACAGCCTGCTGGCACGTGACATGCCCCGGCGCGACGCCGAACGCCTGCTCGACGGCGCCGAACGTCACGCCGTCGATGCGCTTGAAAAGGCCACTGGCGACGAACTCGCGCACGGCTTCGCGCGATGGATTCGACTGCGTCTCGCACGCGCTGCTCGGCTGTCGGGAGCGACACGCCTGTTCGCGTGCCGGGATCTCATGACGGACATCGCGAACGATCCTCGCCATGTCGACGCATGGGCCATCGATGCCTGCATCGACCTCCAACTCGCCTGGGCTTCCTGGCTGCTCGGCGATGCCGCCACGGCGCGCCTCAGCGCGGCGGAACAGGATTGCGATCGTCTCGCGCGAATAGGGCCGGATGCGGCAACGCGCGCCCTGCGCCGACGTGGTGAGGTGTGGCTGCACCGCGCGCAGCGGCAAAGCGTATCGGCCCGACTGTCCGCCCTCGATCGCGCACAAGCGCTCTTCGACGACGCTCACGAGCGGTCGCCGAACGCAGAGACAGCGTTGCTCGTTGCGCAGACCGCCCAGCAACGGGCGCACCTGCTGACCGCGACGGACGCCGCCGCGGCCTGTTCGCACGCGCTGCTCCACGCCTTCCTGGCCGAACAAGACCCTGCATGGCGCATCGATGCGCTGGTCTGCCGCCGCGACATCCAGATGATCTACGAGGCGCTGCCCGGGCACGCGACGGATGGCGGCGTCGCCGCCGCGCTCGAACGGCAGCTGCTCGCCAACGCCCGCTCTTCCCCTGACCCCGATGCGAATCCCACGACATGAAGCACGCCATGCATGACCAAGCCCTGCCCTTCTGGCATACCCGTTACGGGATCGTCACCGCCATCGCCACCGACAACGCGGTGTCACGCTCCCTCGAACGCTACGGCGAATGGGCCGAGCATGAGACCGCCCTGCTCAGCGGCCTCATCGAGGAAGGCCAGACCATTCTCGAGTTTGGCGGCGACTTCGCCGCGCATGCCTTGTGGATGGCGCAGGCCGTGGGCGCACACGGCGAAGTCCACGTCGCCGAGCCACGACGGCTGCGCTTCCAGCAGGTCTGCGCCAACGTGGCGATCAACGGACTCGACAACGTCTACACCCATCCGGTGTGGCTGGGGCGCGGCAAGGGACAATCGTCGCTCACCAGCCTGCTCGGCGCCGCACATCACGGCGTCGACGAGCGCGTGCGCCTCGCCACGATCGACAGCCTGCGACTCGATGCCCTGCACCTGCTGAAGGTGAACCAGGCACATGCGCTGGCCGACGTGCTCGCCGGCGCCACGGAGACCATTCGCACGCATCGTCCGCTCATCTATGTCCGCCTGTCAGGACTCGACAGCGCCGAAGACGAAGTGGCCGCCATCAAGGCACTCGGTTACCGCGCGTGGTCGCACGTGCCCTATCTCTACAACGCGGACAACCACGCCGGTATCGAAGCGAACATCTTCCCCGGCCTGGTGCAGCAGAACGTCATCGCCGCCCCTGCCGACAGCCAGTTCGAGTTCGCGGACCGCCTCGAACTCTAGGTTCCCGAATGCGTCACGTCACGCCACGTTGCGGGAGATGTCCTTGGCGGCGGCGGTCACGTCGACCTGGAGCAGGTAGAGCGACACGACAAAGAAGAGCACGTCTTTCACCAGGAACGCCATGGGCAGGTACATCGCGGGAAAGCCACCCGCTTCGGTCGCCCAGGCGCCCGGCAGGAATGGAATGATGGAGACCGTGCCGGCGAAGGTCACCGTCGATCCGATCGCACCGACGATCCCCAACTTCCTGCTCCAGAATCCGAGAAAGATCAGCGAGCCGAACAGCCATTCCGTCGTGCCAAGAAAGTAACCGGCGCCCTGGATACCGAACGCGGGAATGAGCCAGAACACGACCGGGCTGTGCTGGATGAACGGCGTGATCTGGTGCGCCTCGAAGCTGAACCACTTCTGGTAACCGAAGATCAGGAAGGTGAAGGTCATCGCCAGCCGGATGAGCCACTGCGCTGTGGGCCTGCTGAAAAGTGCCATCCTCGCGAGCGCGAGAATGGCGACATCGACCGGCCCCCGTACTGGGTTTTCGTTTCCCGTCCACGCCTGCACGGATTCACTGGCCGCTCGTGTATCGCTCGTCTTCATCGCAGGATGCCCTCGCCTGTGCCGGTGGGTGTGGCGGGCACATTCCCGGTTCCATGCCGATGGGTCTTGAACGGCGCGGGCGAGGTTGAACGGATGAGCCCGCTGGATCGAGCGCGCCGATCAGACCTCAGGCGCGATCCTCGCGCGCAGTGGTTTCCGGGGAAGCCAGCATTTCGACCAACGATTCGACCAATGCGGCTTGGTCCGCTCCCCGTCCGAATACCGCCACTTCGCTTTCGGGCAAGGCGGGCCAGCGGCGTGAGGTACGCAGGATCTTCATGCCCGCGCGTGCGAACGAACGCGCTTGCGGGGCGACACCCAGTCCGCCCAGCACGGCGGCTTCCACGCCGGAAAGATTGCCCACGGTACACGCGACGGTCCACGGCCGGCCCGCACCGTCGAGCGCGGCGATGGCCGCCTCACGGTATGCGCAGGGCTCGCGCATCAGCACGAGGCGTGCGTCCACCGAATCGTTCTCGCGGAACGACGTCGCCGCCACCCATACCATCGGTTCACGCCACGCGACGCGCCCACGCCGGCCGCTCTCGCCACCTCGTTGCTTGGCGACGAGGATGTCGAGGCGTCCTTCATCGAGGTCGTGCAACAGGTCCGCGCCGATTCCGGTGCTCAATTCGATGCGCATGTCGGGGTACGCGGCATTGAGGCGGGCGAGAAGGCCTGGCAGGCGCGTCACGGTGAGGTTCTCGGAAACACCCAGCCGCAAGGTGGTGTAAACGGACGACTCGCGCACGTCGTCGATGAATCGCTCGTACTGCGCCAGCAGCTTGCGCGAACGATCGAGCAAGGCCTCACCCCGGGCCGTCAGGCGCAAGCCGCGGCTGTTTCGGTCGAAGACTTTCCAGCCGAGTTGCTCTTCCAGCCGCGCGATCTTCTGGCTTACCGCCGACTGGGTCCTGTTCAACCGCTCCGCGGCCGCGGTGAAACCGCCGGTCTCCGCGACCGCCATGAGCGCGCGCAGCAGGTCGATCTCGATATCCGGGCGGGTCATCATTAGCAACTCTAATGGATTGATCCATTTTATTCGTTTGCCTGATGCCTGTCGAGGGAGCCCAATAGCGCCATCCCTTCCTATCCGGAGTACCCCGTGAGCAACCGTTCCGTAGAAATCGTCGAACACTTCTGGCGCAGTGTCTGGGGCGCCCGCAATCCGCATGCCGTGGATGACCTCGTGACCGAGGACTTCGTCATCACGTCCGGTGGCGTGCGCATCGAGGGGCGCGAAGCCTTCAAGCAATGGGTCGCCGCCTTTATCGCCACCGTCGACGACCTGACTTTCGAGTCCGTCGAAACCTTTCAGAACGCCGCCGGCGACCGCGTGGCCTCGCGCTGGAAGCTCAGCGGCCGCAACAATGGCTTCATGGGGCTCGAGCCCTGCGGCACGCCCTTCGAAATGATCGGCACGGCTGTCTGGCACGTGGGTGCAGATGGCCGCCTGCAGCACAACCATGTGGAGCGCAACGCGCTCGAAGTACACCGTGCGGTGATCGCCAGTCGCGCAGCCTGATTCACAGGCATGAAAAAGCCCCGCATGGCGGGGCTTCTTCGTCTCACGCTACCGAAGACTTACGCCTTCTTGCGCGGAGCGGCCTTCTTGGCGGCGACGGCAGGCTTGGCAGAGGCCGGCTTGGCAGCGACCACGCCAGTGACGACGTCGGTGTGCGGACGGGCTTTGCCATAGCTGGAACGGTAGATCTTGCCGCGACGGGTGCGGCGGTCGCCCTTGCCCATGGGAAACTCCTTGATTCGTAATGATGATGAGAAACGGCCGATCATCGTAGCAGCGGCGGCGTAAAGCGCAAGGGTACCCGTTCAGTGAACGTGCGGGCCACCCTTGCCGCAGCCTTCCTGATCGTCCGGGCACGGGCCTGGATCGAACTGGACCGTGGCGTGGTCCACCCGCCAGCGCTCGCTGAGAATGCGCTTGATCGAGGTCAGCACGCGAACCTGGTCCGCCTGCCCTGCGTCGGGGCTGAGCGCCGCATGCAACGTGGCCATGCGCGACCCGGCCGTGACCTGCCAAACGTGCACATGGTGGATGTCGACAATCCACGGATCGGCCGCATGCAGCTCCCGCTGCACGTCGGCCAGGTTCACGCCCTCGGGCGTGCCTTCGAGCAGGATGTGGCCCGAACGCCGCACCAGTGACCACGCGCTGCGCAGGATGAGCAGCGAGACCAGGATCGAAAGCACCGGATCTGCCCAGTTCCAGTCGAGCCAGCGCACGGCCAGCGCCGCGAGCACCGCCGCCACCGAACCCAGAAGATCGCCCAGCACGTGCAGGCTGGCACCGGCGATGTTCACGTCGTCCGGATCGTGGCCGTGCAGCGTGCGCAAGACGACGACGTTCGCGATAAGCCCGATCACCGCAACGACCAGCATCACACCGGAAAGGATCGGCTCCGGCGAAAAGAGCCGCTGCACCGCTTCGTACACGATGAAACCGACCAGCGCGAACTGGGTCAGCGCGTTTACGAAGCCC
>DATNJP010000354.1:0-3509 GCA_035603855.1 Luteibacter sp.
TGTGGGAGCCGCTTCAGCGGCGATGCTCTATGTAGCAGCCACATCAGCGGCGATAACCCTCACCGCCGAGACCGCCCCCGCCGCGCCTCCCACCGACGAACCAACGACCCCACAAACCCCCGCGGCGTACAGTTATAAGCAATGCGCGACGGAATCGTCAGCTTGATCTCCGTCCCACGCTGCGGCGCCGACTGCACCGTGAATCGCGCGCCCATGCGCGCCGCGCGCTCGCGCATGCCCATGATCCCGAAGTGCCCATCGCCACGTTTCACTTCCGGCGTCAGCGTGAAGCCCAGGCCATCGTCGCGCACGCAAATCTTCAACGCCTGCCGACCATGCTCGATCGAGATTCGGATCGACGTCGCCTGACTGTGTTGCATCGCGTTGATCACCGCCTCGCGCACGATGCTGTGCACCTCGTCCACGACAACGGGATTCTCCGGATGCTTCCGCGTCCGATGCCGGTTCTGCACCGAGAAATACACCGGCACACCCACATCTTCAGCAAGCCGCGAAAGACGATCCTCTAGGGATCCGGCCTCCGACGCATGGCTGCGCAATCCCTTCACCCGGTCACGCCCTTCGACCAACAAGGACTCTGCACGGTCGATGGTGCGCTCCAATCCGGCGCGCGATGTATCGTCCTTCGACAGACCATCCGCGAACGCCTGGAACTTCAGGATCAACCCCTGCACACCCTGCAACAGCGTGTCATGCAATTCCCGCGCGATGCGCTCGCGTTCGCCATGGCGCTCATCGAGCCGCAGGCGGAGGCGCTGCGTCACCAGACGCACGCGCCACCGGTGTGCGAACCACACCAGCAACGCCGCCACCAGCACGCAGAACACCTTGAACGACGTGCGCTCGATCAGATGCGGTTTCACGGTCACGGCGAACGGCGTCGACCGGCTCCAGTGCTTGCCGTCGTAAGACGCCTCGACCCAGAACGTGTAATTGCCCGGCGCCAGTTCGGCATAAAGCGCCTCGCGCCGTGAACCGACTTCCTGCGGTTTGTCGTCGACGCCTTCCAGCATGTAACGGAAGGTGAGCCCGCGCGGACGACCCGGTGCAAGCGCGGTGTACGAGATATCGAGATCGCGGTAATCGCACGTGACCACCGCATCCCCCGGACGGAACACCTTCGCCCCGGCACGAATGGACTTGATGACGACAGGCGGCGGCGAGGGCAGGGACAGCGGCCGCGATGGATCGAGCCAGGCCAGGCCCTGCGCACCCGCGAACCACAGCTTTCCATCGCTGGCAGCGAGCACGGTCGGTAACGGGCGCACGAGCTGGGTCGGTCCCGGCGCGCCATCGTCCATGGTCAGGACGTGGATGTTTGCGGGGAGGTCAGGCCGGCTCAGCGATGCCTTCCATGCCGGCGCACTGAAGCGGATCACGCCCGCGACGCCGTATGCCCACACGCTACCGTCCTTGTTCTGCAGGATGCCCGTGATGGAGTTGAGCCGGTCCTGCGGCTGCGCGGAAAAGCGCTGGAAGTGCTCGCCATCGAATACCGACAGGCCATGTTCGGAACCGACGACCAGCCGATCGCCCACGGTCGAGATGGACGACACCGGGCCTTGCCCCAGCCCTTCGCCCGAACCGTAACGGCGCAAGGTGTTGCCATCGAGCACGGCCACGGTGCCGTCGAGGAAGCCGAACCACGGACGACCCTTGCGATCGACATGGATGACCGAGGGCGACAGCGTAGGCATGGGCGCGACGGTGGACGCCGGCAACCAGCCGTCCGCGGTCTGCATGAAGACGCCGCGCAGCTTCAGGGCGATCCACAGGCGACCCATGCCATCGCGCGCGATGGCCTGCACGATGCTGTCATGCGCGGAGGCGTCGTCTGGCAGCGTCACGGAGCGCAGTTGTCCGCCCGCCATGTGCCAGAGCTTGCCGCTGCCGCCCAGCCAGATGGATCCATCGGTGTCGCGGTAGGCGCTGTTCACCGCACCTTCGAAACCGGGCACCTGCACGGGGTCGGGGTTGAGCTTCCACAGGTAATCCGGATACGCGGCGCGCGCACTCGTGCCTGTCCAGACCTGTCCGTTACCGTCTTCGACCAGCGCGAAATAGACTTCCAGTTGAGGGAACCGAACCGTCGTCAGCCAACTGTCGCGGAAGCGGTCCAGGCCCACCTTGGTGCTGATCCATACGTGTCCGTCGCGATCCTCCATCATGGTCATGGTGGCTTGCGAGGTCATGCCCAGCTCGTTGCTGGAGTTCTGCCGGGTGGATTCGTCGACGGCGCCGGTGGTCGTGTCCTTGAAGTATTTCGCGGGGATGCGGCAGAGGTTCGCGTCGCACGCGAGCGTCCAGAAGTTGCCGTCGCGATCGAACTGGGTCGATGCGCTGTTCGTGCGGCGCGGCTGGGGATGCGGGAAAGGCTGGCCCCAGGCGTCCGGCATGCGGCGAATGCCCGCCGCGGTGCGCAGCCACAGGCTGCCATCGGGATACATCAGCAGGTGGCTGGGCCGGCCGCTGATGATGCTCGTGTCTTCGAAGCGCTTCGCGCCCTTGCGCAGCACGTAAAGGTCGCCGTCCGTCACGGCCCAGAGGTTGCCGCGAGGGTCTTCGAGGAATTGCTTCACCAGGCGCGGCACGCCCCACTCGGTGGAGGCTTCTTTCCAGCGGGTGCCGTCGAAGCGGTAGAGGCCCACCTCGGTGGTGCCCCAGAGGACGCCGTCGCCGTCGGTCGCGAATTCATCGATGGCGACGTGGTCGGGCAGGCCTTCGGCTTCGTCGTAGAGCGTGACCGCGCCATGCCGCACGCGTGCGACGCCGCCGTTGGCGCGTGCGACCCAGAGATCGCCGCCGGGTGCCGCGTAGAGGTTCCAGGTGCCTTCGCTCTCGTTGCTGGAGGGCGGCAGCAGCTGCACCTTCTCGAAGTTGAAGCCGTCGTAGCGGTACAGCCCCATGCGCGTGCTGAGCCACAGCCAGCCGTCTTCGGTCTGCGCCATGGACGCGACACTGGCAGGCGCGCCGTCTTCGGCACGAAGGGCGGTGTGGTGAAGCTGGGCCAGGGTACGCGTGGGGTCCGTCGCTTGCGCCACGGTCGCCCATGCGATCAGCGCTGCCACGAGGAGCATCCGGCAGCGGCTGGGGAAGAGGGACATCATGGCTAAGGTCAACAGTCGGTGAGGCAGGGCGCGATTATCGCCGGGTCATCATCCTATGTCCGGTACGTTTTGGCTAACTTATCGCCGCTGAAGCGGCTCCCACAAAGGGCTTGGCACCTCCTAAAACGTGCGGGTTTCGTGCCAGACTCGAGGCGTAACATTGGATGTCACCAGGGGAGCAAGGGCATGTATCTGGTCTGGGCTATCGTCGGGGCGATCCTCGGTGCCTTCGTGGGGGAAGGCGTCGCGGGCGCCGTGGCGGGATTCGCGATCGGCTTCCTCTGGGGCCGCACCTCGCAGCTGCGCCGCGATCTGGACGAGGCGAGGGCGCAACTGGCTCACCTGGGTGCGCCGCGCATCGCCGAGCCTTCAGGGCTAGTT
>DATNJP010000355.1:0-2744 GCA_035603855.1 Luteibacter sp.
CCAGCTCTCTGCAAGCACCCATCGCCGCTGAAGCGGCTCCCACAACAAGCGGTGAAACGTCGGACGGGTCAGCGGGGTGGACGTTTCGGTGATCGTTGTCTAGCGTGACACCGACCGGTTCAGCGCCATGCCTTTCAGCACGTTCAGCGCCTGCGACAGCGCGTAATCCTCGATTGCGAGCTTGCCGTCGTCGTCGGAGGCGTTCTTGTCGTCCGTGGCGGCTTTCTCGTTGACGAGGTGGTTGGGCAGGTCGGCTTCCGAACCGATCAGCTGCGGCGGCGTATCCGCCTTGTTCACCGCGAGATCGGCCAGTGCGATGTCCGGCTTGATGCCTTCGGCCTGGATGGAGGTTCCGTTGGGCGTGTAGTAGCGCGCGGTGGTGATCTTCACCGCGTGGTCCTGGTCGAGTGGCAGCACGGTTTGCACCACGCCCTTGCCGAACGTGCGGCGGCCCATGATCAGGGCGCGATGGTTGTCCTTCAGCGCGCCGGAAACGATTTCCGCCGCGGAGGCGGTGCCGTTATCCGTAAGGATCACGATGGGCGCGCCCTTCAGCATGTCGCCCGGATGCGCGTCGAAGTGCAGATTGGCGTCGGGCAGGCGGCCCTTCGTGGTGACGATGGTGCCTGAATCGAGGAAGGCATCGGCCACGCCGACGGCCGTGGTGAGCAGGCCGCCCGGGTTCGAACGGAGATCGAGCACCGCACCCTTCGGCGCGCCGTTCTTCTTGATGTAGTCGCCCAGCTTCTTGTCGAGGTCGGTCGCGGTGTCTTCCTGGAACTGGCTCAGGCGGATGTAGACGAAGCCTGGATCGAGCTGGCGCACCTTCACGCTGGTGACGTTGATGCGCTCGCGCACCAGGGGCATGTCGATCGGCTTGTCGGATTTCTCGTGGAGGATGGTCAGCGTGATCTTGCTGCCCGGATCGCCGCGCAGCTTCTTGAACGCCTCGTCGATGTTCTGGCTGTCGACGATCATGCCGTCGACCTTGAGGATGGTGTCGCCCGGCTTGATGCCGGCGCGGGAGGCGGGCGTGTCGTCGATGGGCGAGACGATCTTCAGCATGCCGTCGACCTGGAGCACCTCGATGCCAAGGCCGCCGTACTGTCCGGTGGTGTCCTCGTCGAGTTCGTCGAGGCCTTCCTTGTCCAGGTATTCGCTGTGTGGATCGAGGTTCTGCAGCATGCCGCTGATGGCGGCATTCATGATGGTCTTGTTGTCGAGTTTCTCGACATAGGCCTGCTGCACGATGTGATAGACCCGCGTGAAATTGCGGACATCTTCCAGGCTCACGGTGTCGTCGGCCTGCTTGACCACCGCGGCGGCACTGCTCGAGGAAGCGGCGGGCGCGTCGGGTTGCTTGATCGGTTTCTGTTGCGCCTGGGCAGCGGGGATCGCCACCGCGGTGCCGAGGGCCATCGCGAGGGCGAGGCGAAGGGGGTGCTGACGCATGCCTTTCTCCGGGGTCAATGCCGTTTGCCGAGCCAGCCGCGCGCATCGATGGGCTTGCCACCCTGGCGCAGCTCGAAATAGGCGCCGTTGTCGCCGGCGGGCGCCGCGGCGGTGCCGACGGCTTCGCCGGCCTCCACCGTGTCGCCCACGCCATGCAGCAGCGTTTCGTTGTTACCGTACATGCTCATGAAACCGTTGCCGTGGTTCACGATGATCATCATGCCGTAACCGCGCAGGAAGCTTGCGAATACCACGCGTCCGCGCGCCACGGCTTTCACCTCGCTGCCGCGCGGGGCGACGATGATCACGCCATTGCCGTAGGCATGGACCGGGCCATTGGCAGGCCAGGGCAGGTTGCCGCGCAGGTTGCCGACAGGCGCGGCCACCGTCGCCCCCTTGGGCTGGGGCGCGGGCTCGGCGGCCTTCGCGGCTTCGTCGATCACCTTCTGCAGGCGGGCGACGAGGGAGTTCATGTCCTGCTCGTTCTGTTTCAGGGCGGCCATGCGCTGGGCCTGGTCCTTGTATTTCGAATCCGCCTCGGCGACGAGCTTCTGCTGCTCGGCGCGTTGCTTTTCCAGCTCGCCTGCGCGCTTCTCGCGTTCGGCACGGGTGGCCTCGAGCTTCTGCTGTTCGGCCGTGATGGCGGCTTCGACCTCCTGCAGGCGGGAAAGATCCGCGAGCAGGCCCCGGATGCGTTCCACCCGGTTCTCCTGGAAGTAGCGGGAGTAGGCCAGGGCGCGAGAGATCCGGTTGACGTCCTCGTCGCCCAGGAGCAACTGCAGGTCCGAACCGCGGCCAAGGGTGTAGGTGGCGCGCAGGAGGTCGCCCAGGGCGCCCTTCTGCTTGTCGAGGCCGGCCTGCATGCTGGCCCGTTGCTCGTTCAGCTGGTCGAGGTCGCGACGACGCTGTTCCAGGTCGGCGTCCGTCTCGCGGACGGCCTTTGCCGCCGAGGACACCTGTTCGGCCTGCTTCGCCAGGGCCGCGTTGGCGCTGTCGCGGGTATTGGCGGTGTCGCGCTGCTCCCGGGTGAGGGTGTCGATGTCCTTGCGGACCCCCTCGAGCTTCTGCCGGGCGTCCTCCTGCTCCGCCCGGGCCTTCGCGTCCTGCACGGCACGGGCCGGCGGGATGATGGCGAGCGTGGCGATGGCGAGGGTCAGGGCGAGGGACAGACGGGGCATTGGGCGCATCGGGCGATTATTACCTATCCCGCGACCTGGCCGCCTGCCGGCGGATCGCCGCTGAAGCGGCTCCCACAGGTTAGCGGCGATCCAACACGCAGATCTCATGTGGGA
>DATNJP010000356.1:0-6170 GCA_035603855.1 Luteibacter sp.
GAAGGCCATTGAAAAACGGCGGCGGTAGCCGCCCTCCCTTCCGGGTCGCCGGAGGCGTGGCCCCGAGGGTGACCCCCGCCGGCTCTTGCGACGCCGTCGCACGGCGAGCAAAGAGCGAGGCCGAAGGCGAGCCCACCGCCCGCCCCAGCAAGAGATCCGCGAAAAAGATCAGGCGGCCGCGCGCGGAGCCTTCTCGAGGATACCCAGCACAGAACCCAGCTTCTCGCGCATCTCGCGACGGTCGACGATGACGTCCACCGCGCCGTGGTCTACAAGGAACTCCGACCGCTGGAAGCCTTCCGGGAGCGTCTCGCGCACGGTCTGCTCGATGACGCGCGGACCGGCGAAGCCGATGAGTGCCTTCGGTTCGGCGACGTTGAGATCGCCCAGCATGCCGAGGCTCGCCGACACACCGCCGGTGGTCGGGTGCGTCAGCACCGAGATATACGGCACGCCAGCATCGCGCATGCGCGCCAGGGCGGCCGACGTCTTCGCCATCTGCATCAGCGAGAACAGGCCTTCCTGCATGCGTGCACCACCCGTGGCGGAGAAGCACACCAGTGCGCTCTTCTCGGCCAGCGCCTTCTCCGCCGCGCGGGCGAACTTCTCGCCGACCACCGAGCCCATCGAGCCACCCATGAAGGCGAACTCGAACGCCACGGCAACGAGCGGACGCTCCAGCAGGCGGCCGGACATCGCGATCAGCGCGTCCTTCTCGCCCGTGTTCTTCTGCGCGATGGCGACGCGATCCTTGTACTTCTTCTGGTCCTTGAACTTCAGCGCGTCGACCGCTTCCATCTTCGGCCAGAGTTCCGTGGTGCTGCCTTCGTCGAAGAAAGCATCGAGACGGGCACGCGCGGAGATGGCGTGATGGTGGCCGCATTTCGGGCAGACCATCAGCGACTTCTCGAGCTCCGGCTTGTAGAGGACCGTGCCGCAACCGGCGCACTTCTCCCACACACCCTCGGGCACCTTGCCCTTGCCGCCGGCCGCGCTGGGTGCGCGGGTCTTCGGCGTCATGATTTTCTGCAGCCAGTTCATCGTGTCTCTCCGAGTATCTGTTCTACCGCATCGCCCGTTCAGCGCGCGTCTAGCGCGGCGCGGATCGGTCCGAGGAATTCCCGTGCCCTGTTGGCGGCATCGTCGGCCGAGGTCGCGCCAGAGAGGCGGTCGACCAGGGCACTGCCGATGACCACGGCATCGGCGAATTCGCCGATCGCCTTCGCACTGGCAGCGTCGCGGACCCCGAAGCCGACGGCGACCGGTGCCTTTGAGCGAGCCCGGATACCGGCGACGCGCTCGGCGATCTCGCCGGTGCTCAACTGGGCCGCGCCGGTGATGCCAGCGAACGACACATAATACAGGAAGCCCGAAGCGGCCTCGCAGAGGCGACCCAGCCGGCTCTCGGCCGTGGTGGGCGAGGCCAGCAGGATCTGGTCCAGCCCCGCCTGGCGCAGCGGCTGGAGCACATGGGATTCCTCCAGCGGGCAATCCACCATCAAGACGCCATCTACGCCGGCTTCGATGGCATCTTCGGCGAACGCCTGGTATCCGTACATTTCGACCGGATTGAGGTAACCCATGAGGACGATGGGCGTCTCGTTATCTGTCTCACGGAAGGCTGCGACCCAGGCGAGTACATTGCCGAGGCCCACGCCCTTCTCGATCGCACGCTCGCTGGCGTGCTGGATCACCGGGCCGTCGGCCATGGGGTCCGAGAACGGCACGCCCAGCTCGATGATGTCGGCGCCGGCGGCGACCAGCCCATGCAGAAGCGTTACCACGCCCTCGGGCGACGGGTCGCCGGCGGTCACGAACGGAATGAGGCCGGTGCGACCGGCGGACTTCAGCGCCGCGAAGCGGCGTTCGATGCGGCTCATCAGAGTTCGATTCCTTCACGCGCGGCAATGGTGTGCACGTCCTTGTCGCCACGCCCGGAAAGGTTGGCGAGGACCAGTCCATCCTTCGGCAGCTCGCGGGCCAGCTTGATCGCCTGGGCGATCGCATGGCTCGATTCGAGTGCCGGGAGGATGCCTTCGGTGCGCGCCAGCAGGTGGAACGCTTCCATCGCTTCGTCGTCGGTGATGCCGACGTACTCGGCGCGACCGGCGTCCTTCAGGAAGGCATGCTCCGGACCCACGCCCGGATAATCGAGGCCGGCGGAGATCGAATGCGTCTCGACGATCTGGCCGTTCGCGTCCGACAGGACATAGGTGCGATTGCCGTGCAGCACGCCCGGCTTGCCCGCGGCCAGCGAGGCGGCATGGCGACCGGTCTCGATGCCGTCACCGGCGGCTTCGGCGCCGACGATGCGCACGCTGCGATCGTTGAGGAAGGCATGGAACAGGCCGATGGCGTTCGAGCCACCGCCCACGGCCGCAGTGATCACGTCCGGCAGACGGCCGAACTGCTCGAGCGTCTGCTCGCGCGCCTCGCGGCCGACGATGGCGTTGAAGTCGCGCACCATCTGCGGATACGGGTGCGGTCCGGCGACGGTGCCGATGATGTAGAAGGTGTCGGCGACGTTGGTGACCCAGTCGCGCATCGCTTCGTTGAGCGCGTCCTTCAGGGTCTTCGAGCCGGACGTCACCGGCACCACTTCGGCGCCGAGCAGGCGCATGCGGTACACGTTGATCTTCTGCCGCTCGATGTCGACGGCGCCCATGTAGACCACGCACTTCAGGCCCAGGCGAGCGGCGACGGTCGCGCTCGCCACGCCATGCTGGCCCGCGCCGGTCTCGGCGATGATGCGCGGCTTGCCCATGTGCCGGGCAACGAGCGCCTGGCCCACGGTGTTGTTGATCTTGTGCGCGCCCGTATGGTTCAGGTCCTCGCGCTTCAGCGCGATGCGCGCGCCGCCCACGTGCTTCGTGAGACGCTCGGCGAAGTACACGGGGCTGGGACGGCCCACGTAATACTTGAGGTCACGGTCGAGCTCGGCCAGGAAGGCCGGATCCTTGCGCAGTTTCTCGTACGCGGCGGTGAGTTCCGCCAGCGGTTCCATGAGGGTTTCGGCCACGTAGATGCCGCCGTACTCACCGAAACGCCCTTGCGCATCGGGATAGGCGTGGAAATCCACAATCTCGGTCATTGCCTTCTCGTTACCTGCTTGGGGCCGGTCACGCGTTGGGGACGGCGCGCACGGCGGAAATGAAGCGTTCCATCTTAGCCCGATCCTTGATGCCGGGCGACGATTCGATGCCGCTGGAGACGTCCACTGCCCAGGGCCTGGCGACGCGGATCGCCTCGGCGACGTTATCCGCGGTAAGTCCCCCCGCGAGGACCAGAGGTTGCGCAAGATCCTTCGGCATCAACGCCCAGTCGAAGCGCTGGCCGCTGCCGCCCTGCTCACCCAGTCCATGGCCGTCCAGCAGGAGACCAGTGGCGCCCGGGTAATCGCGCAGGCGGGCAAGCGCCGGAGCGCCTTCGCCCATGGCAATGGCCTTGAGGTAACGCGTGCCATAAGCGGCGCAGTCCGCGTCCTTCTCCATGCCGTGGAACTGCAGCATGTCGGGGCGCAACACACGCAGCACCTCGTCGATGAAGGCGGGCTCCTCGTCCATCAGCAAGGCCACCGTCGTGACAAACGGCGGCACGGCATCGCGCAGGCGTGCCGCGGAAACCGGATCGACGAAACGCTTGCTCTTGCGCGTCAGCACGAAGCCCACCGCGTCGGCACCGAGCCGCGCGGCCAGTTGCACATCATCGATGCGGGTGAGTCCGCAACACTTGATACGGGTCATAGGGTCACCTCCGGCGGCAGGCCCCAATGGGCTTCGTAAAGCGGCCCGAGGAAGGTCAGCCCTTCCGCGGGCGCCGTGGCACCGGCCACCTCGCGGTCCCGGCCTTCGAGCAGCTCGGCCATCCAGCCGACAGGCTGCTCGCCGCGACCGATCGGCAGCAGCGAACCCACGATGTTACGCACCATGTGATGAAGGAAGGCGTTGGCCTCGATCTCCACCACGACGTGGATGTCCTCGCGGAACACGCGGATGGAGCGCACGTTACGGCGTGCATGCGCCGCCTGGCAGGACACGGCGCGGAAGGCAGAAAAATCATGTTCGCCGACGATCGCCTGCGCCGCCTCATGCATCGCGTCGGCGTCGAGCTGGCGACGCTCCCAGGCCACGAAGCGGGCATCGAGTGCGGGACGTACGAAACGCGGCAGGATGCGATAGCGATAACGGCGGCCACGTGCCGAGAAGCGGGCATGGAAATCGTCGGCCACCGGTTGCGCCCACGTCACCGCCACGCTGTGCGGCAGGTTGGAGCAGGCGCCGAGGATCCAGCCACGCATGTCGCGCACCACGTCGGTGTCGAAGTGGACGACCTGGCACCGGCCGTGGACACCCGCGTCCGTTCGACCGGCCGCGGTGACCTCGATCGGGGCATGGGCGACGAAGCTCAGCGCCTCTTCCAGCGAGCCCTGCACGGTCTTCGCATGGCTGAGCCGCTGCCAGCCGAGGAAATCGGTGCCGTCGTATTCGACGCCAAGGGCAATACGCATGGGGTGATTCAAGGGGCGGTGGAAACCGGAAAGGTTACCACCGCGGGACCTCAGGGGCCCGGATTACTCTCCGGACTCAGGCAGCTTGTCGATCGAGATGTCCTTCTCGAGCAAGGCGCTGTGAATCCAGCCGCCAACGGCGCCACCCAGCAAGGGCACCACCCAGAACACCCAGAGCTGCGAAATGGCCCAACCGCCCTGGAACAGGGCCACGCCCGTGCTCCGCGCCGGGTTCACCGAGGTATTGGTGACCGGGATGCTGATGAGGTGGATGAGCGTCAGCGCCAGGCCGATCGCCAGCGGTGCGAAGCCGACGGGTGCGCGCTTATGCGTGACGCCGAGGATCACCAGCAGGAAGAACATGGTGAGCACGAACTCCGCGACGACCGCAGCCAGGAATGAATAACCGCCCGGCGAATGCTCGCCATACCCGTTCGTGGCGAAACCCGCCGTGACGTCGAAACCCGGCTTGCCGCTGGCGATGATGTAAAGCACGCCACCGGCGACGATGCCGCCGATTACCTGGCTCACGATATAGGGCAGCACTTCCCTGCCCGGCATGCGCCCTCCGGTGAAGCAACCGACGGTGACCGCGGGATTGAAATGCGCACCGGAAATGTGACCCACGGCATACGCCATCGTGAGCACGGTAAGACCGAAAGCCAGGGAGACACCGACGAAGCCGATGCCGAGTTCGGGAAAGGCCGCGGCGAGCACCGCGCTTCCGCAACCGCCGAAAACCAACCAGAAGGTACCGAAGAACTCCGCAATCAGACGCTTGGACATATTCGCACTCCCTCGAATGTAGTCACTACAGCAGACAGACCTAGAGCCATGGGCATGGCAGGCGGAGTGTGCATGTTCGGCTGTTACGGAACAACCGTAGGGTTACTGTTGCCGGTTTTGCGCAGACAACCGAGACGCGTGGCTCGCCACGAGCACCCACTCCCCCTGCTTGCGCACATACGTATCGGTGAACTGGAAATCCAACACATAGGGCTTGCCGTCGCTCTTGCCCTCCACGCGCGTGATGCCCGTAACGACGGCGGCATCGCCGTACAGCCTCACCTTTGAGTCGCGATTACGGAACACGTCGTACTTGGTACCACCACGCAGGTCGGCGACCTCGTCCGCACGGGTGGTGACCTTTCCGGTTGAACTGGTCAACGTAAACGTCGGATCCAGATGCTGCTCCAGCCACGCGGCATCTTCGCGCTCGAACGCCGCGCAGATATCGCGTTCGGCGTGCAGGATCTTTTCCTTGTCGCCTGTATCCGAGGCGATGACGGGCGATGTCGCGAAAAGCAGCGCGGGTAACAGCACAGGCAGGGCGTACGCGATGCGCATGGATCTCTCCGGGCTGGGGTGTGTTCGGCAGTATGCCTTAGGGGTTTTGGTGGGTCGTTTTCGGGTGGGCTCGCCTTCGGCCTCGCTTTTCGCTCGTCTTGCGACATCGTAAGAGCCGGCGGGTACCACCCTCGGGGCCACGCCTGCGGCGACCCGCCAAGGAAGGGCCGCGAAGAGCGGCCGTTTACTTATTGCCCTTCGGGCCGGGTCGGGCTGCGAGTGGAGGTTTCCGATTCGACCTCCTGTCTCAGCGGAAACGGCCGGCCATCCCTGGCCGGCCCCCTGCGGGCTTTTTCCACTCGCTGCCCTCGCCTGC
>DATNJP010000357.1:0-2156 GCA_035603855.1 Luteibacter sp.
CGGCCCGAAGGGCAATAGAAATACGGCCGCTCTTCGCGGCCCTTCCTTAGCGGGTCGCCGCAGGCGTGGCCCCGAGGGTGGTACCCGCCGGCTCTTGCGACGTCGCCGCACGACGCGCAAACCGCGAGGCCGAAGGCGAGCCCGCCCCAAGAAACGCACAAAAAAAAGCCGGGCGATTTCTCGCCCGGCTCGTCGTCACTCAATCGTGCGATGGATCAGCGCAGGATCGCCTTCGGATCCTGCTTGGCCTTCTGTGCCGAGCAGAGAAGGATCTCTTCGCTCGTCTGTGCCAGACCGCGCTCCGCACCGCTCACCTGCGCCAGGCGCGGCTTGAAGTAGTCGCTCAGGCGATCGGCTTCGGCCTTGGAGCAACCGCCACGACCGGCAAGACCCGGCAGCTGGCCACCGGCGAAGCTGCCCGTGCGCGCCACGATCTTGTCGTAGTTGGCCACGAACCACTTCCACAGGTCGGTACGCGAGGCTTCCGAATCACGACCGCCACGCAGCACCATCGCCATCTCGCCGACCTTCACGTCCTTGCCGAGGGCGAAGTCGCGGACCTTGTTCGCCAGCGCCGGATCCTTCGTGGAAGCCAGCGCCGACAGCATCGCGTTGCGCTTCGCCGGATCGGAGGTCTTCGGGATCTCGGCGATCAGTGCATCCACCGCGGGCGCACCGCGCTCCTGCACCGCCACGCCCAGCGCGTCGGCCAGCAGATCCGAATCGGCAGCCTCGAGATCGAGGTGACCGTCCTTCGTCTTCAGGGCGGCATCGCCCTGCTTCAGGAGTTCGGCACGCACTTCCGGCTGGGCGATGTCGTCGTCGCCGAGGAAGTCGGCCAGCGCCGTGCGGGTGATGGTGTCGTTGTCCGCCTCGCCCGCCTTCTTCTTGAAGCCCAGTTCCTTGAGCTTCGGCATGTAGGCATCGATCGCCCACTTACGCAGATGCTCGCGCTGGGCGTCGGTGGTGGCTTCGTTGTGCAGGATCCAGTTGAGCGTGGTCATCGGCACGGTGAAGACCTCGCGCGTCTTCGACGTGGTCAGCGGCTTGAACGCGGCGAGCACATCGCCCGCATCGAGGTCACCGTGCTGGAAGCCCGCGCGCACGGCGTCGGCATAAGCCAGCTGCTCGGCGTCGCTGAGCGTGCCGACAACCTTCGACAGAGCGCCGAGGTCGGCCTTGCTCTGGGCGAAGCGGTAGTAACCACGACCGTCGGCGTTCGGCAGCACCCAGGTGTTCTTCGCCGCATCGTCCAGCACCATCGTGCCGGTGGCCTGGTCGAGCAGTTCGCACTTGACCTTGTTCGTGCCGCCCGTGGTGCCATAACGCACGCACATCGGCACGCCCCACACGCGGTTCGCGTCGCCCGTGCTGCCCAGCGGCAGGTAGCGGCTCTGCGACAGGTGCAGGATGGTCTTGCCGCCTTCGGTCTTCACTTCGGTGCTGACGTAAGGCACGCCCGACTGATCGAGGAAGCTGCGGAAAGCCTTCTTGAAGGCATCGCCCTGTCCAGCGGCTTCGGCGATCGAATCGATCAGGTCGTCGGCCGTGGCGTTGGCGAACTTGTGCTTCTGGATATAGGCACGCATGCCCTTCTGGAACACCGGATCGGTGACGTAGCCCTCGAACATGCCGAGGACGGCGGCGCCCTTCTGATAAGTGATGCCGTCGAACGCGGTCTCGATGTCGCCGTTGCCGGTGATCGGCTGGCGGATCTTGCGGGCGCTGACGAGGCTATCGTTGTTCATCGCGCCCTGCGCGCCACGCACGCGATCAAGGTCGGCGCGGTATTCCGGGTGCACCTTCGTGGTGACCTTCTGCTGCATCCACGTCGCGAAGGCTTCGTTGAGCCAGAGGTCGTCCCACCAGGCCATCGTCACGGTATCGCCGGTCCACTGGTGGGCCAGCTCGTGCGCGTTGACGTTGAACGAGCCACGCACGTACTGCGCCGCGGAATCCGGATCGATCAGCAGCAGCCAGTCGCGGAAGGTGACAAGGCCGGCGTTCTCCATCGCGCCCGCGCTGAAGTCCGGGGCGGCCAACAGGTCGAGCTTGTCGTACGGATAGCCGAAGCCGTAGTAGTCCTCGAGCGTGTGGATGATCGAGTTGGTCTCGCCGAGCACGTGCTGCATGCGATGACCTTCACCCTTCGCGGC
>DATNJP010000358.1:0-2608 GCA_035603855.1 Luteibacter sp.
CCATGTGGTGCGTCTATCTCATCGAATGCCGTAATGGCGCCTGGTACGCGGGGATCACGAACGACCTCGAGGCGCGTTATGCCGCGCACGTCGCGGGGAAGGGCGCTCGCTATACGCGCGCCAATCCGCCCGTGCGGCTGCTGGGCTCATGCCCTTTCGCGGACCGCTCCGCCGCGTCGAAGGCGGAGCACGAGGTGAAGCGGTTGCCGAGGGCGAAGAAGCTGGCCTGGTTCGAGGCCTACGGCAGCGTATACGCCAGATCGTAGGTGTGCGCTCCGTCCTTCGCGATCGAGATCTTCAGGCTCCCCGCGATGCCCTTCAGCTGGCCTGAACCCGTGTCCGGAACGATATCGATCATCAGTTCCTGGCCGGCCGCCGACATGGTGCCCCGGTGGACGAGCGCGAAGCTGCCCTTTTTCCCGTCCAGTGTGCCGGTGAACCGCTCCACGGCCGCATAGGCCGCCGAGCCAGGCGTGCCCGTGCTTCCGGCGGTGAGCATCGTGCCCTTCCCCGTGCCGTCAAGGCTGCCATGGTAGGTTTTTTCGAGGGTCATGCGCCCGAGCGCGGAACCGTCGCCGGTGTCGGGTTGGCCGTCCGGGGCGACCTTCACGTCGAACGGTCCGGTGGCGTGATGCGTCATGGTGGCTCCAAAGGCGGTGGAAGAGGAAAGAACGAGGATGGCGATGAAACAGCGACGAAGTTGTGCCTTCATGGGACCCCCATAGCGATGCACAATGCGGTCATGGAAACACGCCGACATACCAAGGTTACGCCCGACTGGCATCGCTGGATCGGCGAGGCCCTCGCCAACGGTAACGCACCCGCCGACCTGCTCGCCACGATGAAGGAGCACGACTTCGACGAGCGGGTGGCACGGGATGCCATCGCCGACGCCGTCTTCGGCGGCGCGCCACCACCCACCGCCGCATCGACTCCGGCGCACGCGTTCGTCAGCCGGCTTGCCGAGGGGCACGTGCTGCGCACGCCCGATCGCGATATCCGTGTGCTGGTACGGGTATCCCGGCCCGTCATCGCCGTGCTGGACAACGTGCTCGATGACGAGGAATGCGCCGCGCTGAAGGCGATGGCCCGTGACCGCCTGGCCCCGTCCGCCGTGGTCTCGCCGAACTCTGGCAGCAACACGATCATGGATATCCGGACCAGCGAGGGCGCTTACTTCCAGCGGGCGGAGAACGCGTTGATCCAGCGCATCGACGCACGGACATCGGCGCTCATGCAGCTGCCCGAGGACCACGGCGAAGGCCTGCAGGTGATGCGCTACGGTACGGGCGGCGAGTACATGCCGCACTACGACTACTTCGCGCCCGAGGAAAAAGGCAGCGCCCCGCACATCGTCAATGGCGGTCAGCGTGTCTCGACCCTGATCATGTACCTGGACGATGTCGACGCGGGTGGCGAGACGATCTTTCCCCGCATCGATTTCAGCTACGTGCCGCGCAAAGGCCAGGGCCTGTACTTCGAATACCTGGGCGCCGATGGTTCCCTCGATCCGCTGTCGCTGCACGGCGGCGCACCGGTGCGCGGTGGCGAGAAATGGATCGTCACGAAGTGGATGCGCGAGCGGTCGTTTCCCGGTTGAGCCTTGACGCGCACCCGTGACCTCTGGCCTATATCGGGCCAGAGACGGAGCCCGCAATCTCGTCGGCTTCAAGGGGGAGGGTGGATCGATGCGCCGCAAGGCAGCCAGAGTCGTTCGTTTCGTCGCGGCGAGCGCGTTGCTGTGTGCCCACCTTGCGTGGGCGCAGGACGTAGCACCCACATCAGCGCAGCCGGCACCGGCGCAACCCGCCACCGCTTCCAGCGTGGCCGCGCCCGTGGCGCCCCCCGTGGTTCCCACCGAGATTCCCTTCGCGTCGCCGCATGCCGCCTTCGTTCGCACTCCCAGCGCATCGAACGCCTGGGGTGGGCCGCGAACCGGCAGCGAGGCGACGCTCTCCGATCGCGTCGTGTCTTACCGCATCCAGGCCCGGCTCGATCCGGACAAGCATACCGTCGACGGCCAGCAGCAGCTCACCTGGCGCAACCGCAGCGATCGCGCGGTCAGCGCGGTGTTCCTGCACCTTTACCTCAATGCGTTCGAAGGCGAAGGCAGCACGTTCTTCACCGAGCGTCGCCTGCTTGCCTCGCACGGCGGCTCGCGTGGCATCGCCGAGGTGAAGAAGGGCGAGTGGGGTTACATCGACCTGGGCAATGTCGAGCAGGACGGCGCGGCGCTGAAGTGGAGCTACGTGCATCCCGACGGTGGCCCCGCGACCGACCACACGGTGGTCCGGGTCGACCTTGCCCAACCGGTGCCCGCCGGCGGCAGTGTCACCCTCGACATGAACTTCCACAGCCAGCTGCCGCGCGTGATCGAACGCACGGGTTATGTGGGCAAGTTCCATCTCGTGGGTCAGTGGTTCCCGAAGATCGGCGTTCTGGAATTGCCGGGCGAGCGCGGTGCGACCGAGCCCCGCTGGAACGTGCACGAGTTCCACTTCAATAGCGAGTTCTTCGCCGACTTCGGCGAATACGATGTCCGCATGACCGCGCCGAAGGACTACGTCGTGGCGGCGGTAGGCGAGCAGCAGGGCGATCCGGTGCCCGA
>DATNJP010000359.1:0-16019 GCA_035603855.1 Luteibacter sp.
CGTCTTTTCCAGCCACGATCCCCGGCAGCTGTGGGACATGACCCGGGAGCCGAAGGCATGAACGCGCCACCGAGGGCCCGCGAGCTGGGCATGATGTCCTGCCACGTGTGCCGGCTGATCACGGCCTATACGGAAGATCCCCACGCCCATTGCCCGCGTTGCGGCAACGCGCTGCACATGCGCAAGCGGGGCAGCATCGCACGGGCCTGGGCCTTGCTGCTGGCCGCGGCGATCTTCTATATCCCGGCGAACGTGTTTCCGATCATGCGCACGCAGAGCATTTCGTCGCGGGACGACAACACGATCCTGAGCGGCATCGTGGAGCTGTGGCGAGCGGGCTCCCCGGGGCTGGCGGTCATCGTCTTCACGGCGAGCATCATCGTGCCCATGCTCAAGTTCATCATCATGGGTACCCTGCTGATATCGGTGCAGCGCTCCAGCGGCTTCGTCGCCAAGCAGCGGGCGCGCCTGTACCGTTTCGTGGAACTGGTCGGTTACTGGTCGATGCTCGACGTCTTCGTCGTGGCGATCCTGTCCGCCCTGGTCCACTTCAAGATTCTTAGCCGCGTCGAGCCCTTGCCCGGCGTGGTCTATTTCGGCGTGGTCGTCGTACTGACGATGCTGTCGGCCATGAGTTTCGATCCCCGCCTGATCTGGGATAACAGGAAATCGCAATGAGCGACACCAACGTAGGAAACACGCCGCCACCGGACGACCTGCCACAGCCTTCGGTGCGTCGCTCGAAGCTCGGCTTTTCGCTGATCTGGCTGGTGCCGATCGTGGCCGCGCTGGTAGGTATCTCGCTGCTGGTCACGCACTACATGTCCGCCGGTCCGCGGATCAGCGTCACCTTCCTCACCGCCGAGGGCATCGAGGCGGGCAAGACCCAGGTCAAGTACAAGAACGTCGTGATCGGCAAGGTCACCACGATGCGCCTGTCGCGCGACCGCTCGCACATCTCGGTCAATATCGATCTCGAGAAGGACGCCAGCGCGTTCGCCACGAAGGGAACGCGTTACTGGGTGGTGCGCCCGCGCATCGGTGCCAGTGGCGTCTCGGGCATCGACACCTTGCTGTCCGGCGCCTTCATCGGCGCCGACGCGGGCGATTCGGAGGAAGAACAGAGCGACTTCACGGGTCTGGAAACGCCGCCCGCGGTGACGCATGGGGCGCCGGGTCGGCGTTTCGTGCTGCATGCCTCCGACCTGGGCTCATTGGATATCGGGTCGCCCGTTTACTACCGGCGCATCCAGGTGGGCCGCATCGTGTCCTATGAGCTGGACAAGGATGGCAAGGGCGTCTCGCTGCAACTCTTCGTCGATGGCCCGAACGACCGCTTCGTCAGCAAGGACTCGCGCTTCTGGAATGCCAGCGGTGTCGACGTGTCGCTCGGCGCGGATGGACTCAAGCTCAACACCCAGTCGCTGGCGACGGTGATCGCGGGCGGCGTCGCCTTCCAGGATCCACCGGGGCCGCATGAGGAAGCCGCCGCGCCGGAGATGAGCGAATACACCCTGTTCAACGACCAGGCCACCGCGCTCGCGCCGCCGGATGGCCAGCCGCGTTATATCCGCATGCGCTTCGAGCATTCGCTGCGTGGCCTTTCCGTCGACGCGCCGGTGGAATTGCTCGGCCTGAAGGTGGGCCGCGTGGTCTCCGTGAACCTGGATTACGACCCGAAGACGCAGACCTTCCCGGTGATCGTCGGCGCCCTGGTCTATCCGAAGCGCCTTGGACAGGCGCATGAAAAGCTGGCCAAGGCAGTCGGCGGTGACGATGAGAGCCTGTTCCCGCGCATCATGAGCGGACTGGTCGCGCACGGCCTGCGTGCGCAGGCGCGCGCCGGCAACCTGCTGACCGGCCAGCTGTATATCGCGCTCGACTTCGACCCGAAGGCCCCGAAGGTGGCCTTCAACGAGAACGCCAAGCCGGTGGAGGTCCCGACCACGCCGGGCGACTTCGACCACCTGCAGGAGCAACTGTCGAGCATCGTCGACAAGGTCGAGAAGATCCCGTTCGATTCGATCGGCAAGAACCTGGACGGCAGCCTGAAGGAACTGCACGGCACGTTGAAGCAGGTCAACGCCGATCTGCTGCCGGAGGCGAAGAAGACCTTGCAGGGCGTGAACCAGACGATGGGCACGGCGAACGACGCGCTGTCCGAGAACTCGCCGTTGCAGCAGAACATCGCCAACACGCTCGAGGAACTGCAGCGCACCGTGCGTTCGGTCCGCGCCTTCACCGATTACCTCGGCCGCCATCCCGAAGCGTTGCTGCGTGGCCGTGGCGCCGATGCGCCACCGAAGATCAGCACTCCGTCGACGTCCCCGAAGCAGGGCAAGGAAGAACAGCCATGATCCGTACCCTCCGCCTCGCCGGTGCCGCCGCCCTGCTTGCGACCCTGGCTGCGTGCGCATCCGCGCCCATGCATTTCCATACCCTGATCCCGCCGTCGGCGCCGCTGGCCTCCACGGCGGCGCCGTTCGTCATCGACGTGCAGGCCGTGGGCGTGCCGCCGCAGGTCGACCAGCCCGCCCTCGTGCTGCGCCAGGGTGCCAGCGGCATTACCGTCCTCGATGGCGAGCGCTGGGCATCGCCCCTGGGCGACGAGATCCGTGGCGCGCTGTCGGCCGACCTGACGACGCGCCTCGGCACCCATGACGTCCATGGCCTGCCGCGTGCGAAAGACGCGAAGGTGATCATCGTCCAGCTGGATGTTCGCCGGTTCGATTCCGAGACAGGCGGCAGCGCCACGCTGGAGGCGGGCTGGTCGGTCCGCACGACCGATCGCGCGGTGACCTGCGCCTCGCGTGTCTCCGAACCCGCCGGCAGCAGCTATGACAGCCTCGTCGACGCCCATCAGCGCGCCCTCGGCAAGGTAGCCGACCAGGTCGCCACGGCCGTACGCGCGGCAGCCGCCGGCCAGGTCCCGACCTGCCAGTAATCCGGCCCCGCCAGAGTAACCCCCGCCCCCTGTGGGAGCCGCTTCAGCGGCGACTGACGCAATCGCCGCTGAAGCGGCTCCCACAAGGGGCGGTGGGTGGTTCGGCTTAGGCCGGACTTGGCCTCACCGCCCCCGTGGGATAGTCTCCCGCGATTGACCGCCGCGTTTATTCCAGCGGCCACCCAGGCATTTCACCGGTACCCCAACACCATGCAGGACACCCACGATCAGGGCACGCGCGAGCAGGGCGGTTACGCCCCGGACGTCGTCGAGACGGCCGCCCAGCGTTTCTGGAACGAAACCCGCGCCTTTGAAGTCACCGAGGACGCAGGCAAGCCGAAGTACTACTGCATCTCGATGTTGCCGTACCCGTCGGGTGCCCTGCACATGGGCCACGTGCGCAACTACACCATCGGCGACGTGATCAGCCGTTACCAGCGCCAGCAGGGCAAGAACGTTCTCCAGCCGATGGGTTGGGATGCGTTCGGCCTGCCCGCCGAGAACGCCGCGATCAACAACAACACCGCGCCGGCGAAGTGGACCTACAAGAACATCGAGCACATGCGCGAGCAGCTGAAGCGCATGGGCTTCGCGTATGACTGGACCCGCGAAGTCACCACCTGCAAGCCGGACTACTATCGCTGGGAACAGCAGATGTTCACCCGGCTGATGAAGAAGGGCCTGGTTTACCGCAAGAACAGCGTGGTGAACTGGGACCCGGTCGATCAGACGGTGCTCGCGAACGAACAGGTCATCGACGGCAAGGGCTGGCGCTCGGGCGCCGTCGTCGAAAAACGCGAGATCCCGCAGTGGTTCCTGAAGATCACGGCGTACGCGCAGGAGCTGCTCGACGGGCTGGATACGCTGCCGGGCTGGCCCGATGCGGTCAAGACGATGCAGCGCAACTGGCTGGGCCGTTCCGAGGGCCTGGAGATCAACTTCGATGTCGACGGCCAGGATGAACCCCTGACCGTCTTCACCACGCGCCCCGACACGCTTATGGGCGTGTCGTATGTCGCCGTCGCCGCGGAGCACGCGATAGCGATGCGAGCGGCCGAGGGCAACCCGGGGCTCGCCGAGTTCATCGAAAGCTGCAAGGCCGGCGGTGTGTCCGAAGCCGAGATGGAGACGCAGGAGAAGCGCGGCTATTACACCGGCATCGACGCGACACATCCGCTGACCGGCGAGAAAGTCCCCGTATGGGTCGCCAACTTCGTATTGATGGGCTACGGCACCGGTGCCGTCATGGCCGTGCCCGGCCATGACCAGCGCGACTGGGAATTCGCCCAGAAGTACTCGCTGCCGATCAAGATGGTCGTGGTCGACCGTGGCGTGGTCGATGCCGTCGCGGAGTTGCGCCGGGATCTCGCCAGCGAAGGCACCGATACGTTGCAGAACGCGTTGGACGGCGGCTCGTCGGACGCTTACCAGTCCTCGGCCGCAGTCGAGACGATCAAGACGTTCGAGAACAACATCCAGACCGCCGGCGCGTATACCGACTACGGCACGCTGTGCAATTCGGGTGAGTTCGACGGGCTGGAATTCAAGGCCGCGTTCGAAGCCATTTCCGCGAAACTCGCGGCCGCCGGCCGTGGCGAGCGCCGGGTGAACTGGCGCATTCGCGACTGGGGCGTCAGTCGCCAGCGTTACTGGGGCTGTCCCATCCCGGTGATCTATTGCCCGCAGTGCGACGCCGTGCCGGTGCCTGAAGACCAGTTGCCCGTGGTGCTGCCCGAAGATGTCGAGTTCTCCGGCGTGCAGTCGCCGATCAAGGCCGATCCCGAATGGCGCAAGACCACCTGCCCGAACTGCGGTGGCCCGGCCGAGCGCGAGACGGACACCTTCGACACCTTCATGGAATCGAGCTGGTATTGCGCGCGCTATACAAGCCCGGGCGCCAACGGCCAGGTGGACGAGCGCGCGAACTACTGGACGCCGGTCGACCAGTACATCGGTGGCATCGAGCACGCCATCCTGCACCTGCTCTACTTCCGCTTCTATCACAAGCTCATGCGCGACGAGGGGCTGGTGAGCAGCGACGAGCCCGCCACCAACCTGCTTTGCCAGGGCATGGTGATCGCCGAGACCTATTTCCGTGTCGATGCCTCGGGCAAGACGACCTGGTTCAATCCGGCGGGCGTCGATGTGCAGCGCGATGAACGCGCACGCATCGTCGGCGCGGTGCTGCGTGCGGACGGCAAGCCGGTGGAGATCGGCGGCATCGAGAAGATGTCGAAGTCGAAGAACAACGGCGTCGATCCCCAGGCCATGATCGCCAAGTACGGTGCGGACACGGTGCGCCTGTTCTCGATGTTCGCCGCGCCGCCCGACCAGTCGCTTGAATGGAACGAGGCGGGCGTCGAAGGCATGGCGCGTTTCCTGCGCCGCCTGTGGCGCGATGTCTCCACGCATGCCGAATCGGTGGCTGCGGGCGATCATCCCGCGGGCGAAGCGGCGCGCAAGACGCTGCGCCGCCAGTTGCACGAGACGATCCAGAAGGTCGGCGACGATATCGGTCGCCGCCAGTCCTTCAACACCGCCATCGCCTCGCTCATGGAACTGCTGAACGCGCTGGCGAAGTTCGACGATGCCAGTGCCCAGGGCGTGGCCCTGCGCCAGGAGGCCTTCACGGCCATCGTCCAGCTGATCAACCCATTCACCCCGCACGTGTCGCACGCCTTGTGGCAGGTGCTGGGCCATGGCGAGACGCTGGTCGAGGACGCCGGATGGCCCCGGGTGGACCCGTCGGCCCTGGTCCGTGATTCGCTGACTTACGCGGTGCAGGTGAACGGCAAACTTCGCGCTACCATCGAGGTGCCGGCATCGGCCTCCAAGGACGAGGCGGAAGCCATGGCGCGGGCCGAGCCGAATGTCGCCCGCCTGCTGGAAGGCCAGACCGTGCGCAAGGTGATCGTCGTGCCCGGCAAGATCGTCAACATCGTCGCAGGATAACCATGAGCCCGAACCTCCTTCGTTCGCTTCGCGTCGCCGCGGTCGTCTCCCTCGTGGCGCTGGTCAGTGCCTGCGGTTTCCATCTGCGCCAGAGCGCCGCGTTGCCGCCGGGGATGAAGAAGATCCACCTCACGGTGTCCGGTGGCGGCAAGCTTGAGCGCGAACTTACCCGCGCGCTGGAGAATTCCGACGTGACGGTCGTGGATAAGCCGGCGGTCGACGTGGCTGAGCTGGCGATCACTTCGAATACGTTCCGCACCGATTCGCTGACGGTGAGCGGCACGGCGCGTGTCACCGAATACGCGGTGCGCTACCACGTCGATTTCAACGCGAAGGCGGGCGACGGCACGGTGCTCATCCCGGCGCAGGGAGTCGACATGTCGCGTGAGTTCAGCTACGACGCCACCAACACCATCGGTACCGCCAGCCAGACCGAAGAGATCCAGCGCAGCCTCATCGGGGACATGGTCACCGCGATCCTGTTCCGCCTCGAGGCAGCGGGCGCCCACCCGACGGTGGTGGCGCCAGCGCAGGCGCCCGCTACGTCGAACTGAGCCGGAAGCACGCGTGCCCCTCAATCCGACCCAGTGGCAGAAGCATCTCGCCGGCGATCGCATGGCGCCGGTGTACCTGCTCGTCGGTGAAGAACTGCTCGTCCTCGAGGCCGCCGATGCCGTGCGCGCCATGGCGCGCCGCCTCGGCTACGCCGAACGCGAAGTCCTCGAGGCCGACAGCCGTTTCGATTGGGACGACCTGGCTCGCGCATCCGCGGGCCTGTCCCTGTTCGCCACGCAGCGCCTGCTCGACCTGCGCCTGGCGGGCGGGCGCGCGGGCAAGGATGGCGGCGCGGCCATTTCCGAGTTCGTCGGCAATCCTCCGCCCGACACCACCTTGCTGATCACCGCCACCGAGTGGAGCACCAAGCATGAGGCGGTGTGGACCAAGACCGTCGACCAGGGCGGCATCCAGGTCGTGTTCAATTCGCCCCGGCAGCACGAGTGGACGCAGTGGGTCGGTGCGCGGCTTGCCTCGCGCGGCCTCAAGACCACGCCGGACGCGGTGGCGATGCTGGCCGAGCGCGTCGAGGGCAACCTCCTCGCCGCCGCGCAGGAGGTCGACAAACTCGTCGTCCTCGCGGGCGACCAGCGTCTCGACGCGGCCACGCTGGAAAGCCTCGTGGCCGACAGCGCCCGCTACGACGCGTTCAAGCTCACCGACGCCGCCTTCGCGGGCGAGGGTGGACGGGCCCTGCGCATCCTGGCGGGCCTGCACGCGGAAGGCGACGAGCTCATCGCCCTGATGGGCTGGCTCGTGAACCAGCTTCAACTCGCCATGCGCCTGGCCAACGCGCGCGATTTCGCCGCGCAGGCCAAGGCCGAACGCCTGTGGCCCGCGCGAGAGCAGCTGTTCCGCAAGGCCCTGCGCCGCGCACCGCGCGAACACTGGATGGCCTGCCTGGCGCGCGCCGCGCGGATCGACCGCATGGCGAAGGGCCGCGAGCAGGGCGATCCCTGGCTCGAGGCGGAGCGTCTCGTCGCCGCCATCGCCGAACCGCGCGCCGCGGTGGCCTTCGCATGAGCGAGCCGCGTCCGCTCGCCATCCTCGGCGGCACGTTCGACCCGATCCACCACGGCCACCTGCGTGCCGCCTGGGAGGCAGCCGAGGCGCTCGATGCCGAGGTTCGCCTCGTGCCGGCCCGCACTCCGCCGCATCGGCCGCCGCCCGTGGCCGATGCCGCCGGTCGCGTCGCCCTGCTGCGTGCCGCCCTGAGCGGGCAGGACCGCCTTGCGATGGATACGCGGGAGCTCGATCGCGACGGCCCTTCCTTCACGGTAGACACGCTGGCCTCCTTGCGCGCCGAGATCGGCCCGGACCGGCCGCTGGTTCTCCTCGTGGGCGCCGACGCGTTCGCGGCACTGGCTTCATGGCACCTGTGGCGGGATCTGTTTACCTTCGCCCACATCGGCGTGCTGACCCGCCCTGGGGCGGTGCACGAGCCCTCGGCCGAACTGGCCGATTTCATCGCGGAGCGCCGGGCACCCCGGCCGCTCGGTCCGTCCGGCCTGGTGGTCGATATCCCGATCACCCCGCTGGATATCGCGGCCACGGCGATCCGCGAATCCTTCGCCGCCGGCGGCGAACCCCGCTTCCTGCTGCCCTCGGCCTGTTTCGAGGATGAATCGCTGCTGGCGCCCTACCGGGCCCTGGGCACCTGATCGGCCGCTCCACGGTTTTTACCGTCCAGTGCCGGATGCCGGGCCGAAAACCTGCCAGGGCATTTGACGCGCCGTGCGGCCGCGGGCGTTATACTCCGCCCAACCCCGGCATTCCGCCGCATGAGGTTTCCGCATCTTGAGTTCGACCGCATCCCGCAAGGCCAAGTCCGCCGTCAGCAACGAACACCTGCGCCAGCGCGTGGTTGCCGCCCTCGAAGACCTCAAGGCCAAGGACGTTCGCGAAATCGACGTCCGCGGCAAGACCTCCATCGCCGATATCCTGTTCATCGCATCGGGCACCTCCGCCCGCCATGTGAAGTCGATCGCCGACGAAGTCATCAAGTTCGCTAAAGAAGCGGGCGTGATGCCGTTGGGCGTCGAAGGCCAGACCGAAGCCGAATGGGTGCTGGTCGACCTCGGCGACATCATCGTCCACGTCATGATGCCGCGCATCCGCGAGTTCTACGGCCTCGAGCGCCTCTGGACCGTCGGCGACGACGGCGCCCACGCCGCGAACGACTGAGCCCGCCGTGCGGGCTCGCCTCATCGCCGTCGGCGAACGCATGCCGGCCTGGGTGGCCGAGGGCTTCGCCGAATACCGCAAGCGGCTGTCCCACGATCTTCCCCTGGAGCTCGTCGAGATCAAACCCGGTGCCCGCGGCAAGGGCCGCGATGACGCCCGGGCGACGCTCGACGAAGGCGCGGCGATCCTCGCCGCGTTGTCCCGCGACGTCCACGTCGTGGCACTCGATGGGCGCGGGAAGGCCTGGTCCAGCGAGGACCTGGGCCAGCAGCTCGAGCAGTGGCGGATGAACGGGCGTGACATCGCCTTCCTCATCGGCGGCCCGGATGGGCATGCGCCCGATGTCCTCGCACGCGCCGACCAGCGCTGGTCGCTGGGTCCTCTTACGCTTCCCCACATGCTGGTTCGCCTCGTGCTGGCCGAGCAGCTTTACCGCGCCACGACCCTCGTGGCCGGTCATCCCTACCATCGCGCCTGAAGGAACCGACGTGCTTTACCTGGCTTCGCAATCCCCGCGCCGGCGCGAGCTCCTGTCCCAGATCGGCGAAAGCCACCAGACGCTGGACGTCGATGTCGAAGAGATTCGGCAGCCCGGCGAGTCGCCCGATGCCTATGTATCGCGCGTCGCGCTCGACAAGGCGCGCGCCGGATTCGCACGGGTAGCGACGGAGGCGGGAGCGCGGGTCCTCGGTGCCGACACCGAAGTGGTCCTTGGCGACGAAGTCTTCGGCAAGCCACGCGACGCCGCGGACGCCGCAGCGATGCTGGCGCGACTGGCGGGTAGGGAGCATCGCGTGGTCTCTGCCGTGTGGCTCGTGGACGCGACGGGCGAGCGGCAGGCGGTGTCGGTATCGACCGTGCGCTTCGCGGCGCTCACGGCGCGTGCCATCGAGGCTTACGTGGCCACCGGCGAGTGCCTTGGCAAGGCGGGCGCCTATGCGATCCAGGGTCGCGCGGCCGCCTTCGTGGAACACCTTTCCGGCAGTTATTCAGGTGTCATGGGACTGCCGCTGTTTGAAACCTCCCGGCTCCTCCACGGTCAGTGACAGGTCGTCGACGCGCGGGCTATAAAGCACGATGACTCAAGGAAAAGGGGCGCCGGTGAGCGAGGAAATTCTGATCAATGTCACGCCGCGTGAGACGCGGGTGGCGATCGTCGAGAACGGCATGCTCCAGGAAGTCCACGTGGAGCGTGCCCAGAAACGTGGCTACGTGGGCAATGTCTACAAGGGTCGCGTGCAGCGCGTCATGCCCGGCATGCAGGCCGTGTTCGTGGAGATCGGGCTGGAGCGCGCCGCGTTCCTGCACGCCTCCGATATCGTGCGCCCGTCGTTGCCACCCACGGATGCGCCGGTCGAGGGAAAGGGCAATGGCCACGGCCCGGTGCCACCGATTTCCGAACTGGTCCACGAGGGCCAGGAAATCGTCGTGCAGGTGGTCAAGGATCCGATCGGCAGCAAGGGCGCGCGGCTTTCCACGCACCTTTCCATTCCATCGCGCTACCTCGTGTTGCTGCCCCATTCGCGCACGCTGGGTGTGTCGGTACGCATCGAGGAGGAAGCCGAGCGCCAGCGCCTGAAGGACATCATCCATCCGCTGATCGGCGAGAACCATCTCGGTTACATCGTGCGCACGAATGCGGAAGGACAGTCGGAAGAATCGCTCGCGTTCGACGTGACCTACCTGAGCAAGGTCTGGCGCGTCGTGCAGGAGAACATCCAGAAAGCGAAGCTGGGCGAGCGCGTCTACGAGGAACTCTCGCTTCCCCTGCGCTCGCTGCGCGATTCGCTCAACGACGGTATCGAGAAGGTGCGCGTCGATTCACGCGAAACCTACGAGAAAACCGTCAAATTCGTGCAGAAGTTCATGCCGGTGCTCTCCGACCGCATCGAACACTACGCGGGCGAGCGCCCGATCTTCGATCTCTACGGCGTGGAGGACGAGATCCAGCGCGCGCTGCGCAAGGAAGTGCCGTTGAAGTCCGGCGGCTACCTGATCGTGGACCAGACTGAAGCCATGACCACCGTCGACGTCAACACGGGCGGTTACCTCGGAAGCCGCAACCTCGAGGAAACCGTGTACCGCACGAATCTCGAAGCGGCGCAGGCGGCCGCGCGGCAGTTGCGGCTGCGCAACCTCGGCGGCATCGTGATCATCGATTTCATCGACATGATCGACGACGAGCACAAGCGCCAGGTGTTGCGCATGCTCGAGAAGGGGCTGGCGAAGGATCATGCGAAGACCACGGTCTATCCGATGTCCGCCCTGGGCCTGGTGGAGATGACGCGCAAGCGCACGACCGAAAGCCTGGAGCGCCAGCTGTGCGAGCCGTGCCCGGCATGCGGCGGTCGCGGTACCTTGAAGACCGCCGAAACGGTGATCTACGAGATCTTCCGCGAGATCACGCGCGCGGTGCGCCAGTTCAACGCGCAGAAGCTCCTGGTGATGGCGAGCCCGAAAGTGGTGGGCCGCATCCTGGAAGAGGAATCGGCCGCGGTGGCCGAGCTGGAAGAGTTCATCGCCAAGAGCATCCGCTTCCAGGCGGAAGAGCATTATTCGCAGGAACAGTTCGATGTCGTCCTTCTCTGAGCCCGGCGCACGCCGCCGGGATCCGGGCCGGTGAATCTGCACTGGCGCCATCGCGCACGACGCCTTAGGTTTTTCCTGTTGGGTCTGGTCGCGAGCCTTCTGGTCGCCCTCGCGATCGTGATGGCGCTCGGCCAGTTGCTGCTTCCCCTTGCCGCACGCTATCCCGATCGCGTCGCGGCGTTGCTCAGCGAGCAATTGCACAAGCCCGTGCGCTTCGCCTCCTTGGAAGGCTTCTGGCGACCTTCCGGTCCGTTGTTCGTCATGCGCGACGTGACCATCGCACCCACCGAAGGCGGTGAGCCGTTGCAGTTGCCGCAGGCGGCGGTGAAGCTCGATTTCGGCGCGCTTGTGTTGCCTTCGCGGCACCTCATCAACCTGCGCCTGCGGGACATGCGCCTGGGCCTGCGCCGTGCCGTCGACGGTCGCTGGAGCATCGACGGCTTCGGTGCCGGCGGCGGCACGCAGAAGGTGTCGTTCGGCAACCTGTCCGCCGACCTCTGGCTCAGCAACCTGCGCCTCGATATCGCGGATGAAACCACGCAGCGGCACTACGGCCTGATCGCCGATGAGTTGCGGATCAGCCTGCAAGGACATGCGATCCGCCTCGGCGGAAGCCTGCGCCGCGAGAACGTTCCCGCCGTACTCACGGCCGCGGGTCGATTCGCCGAAGACGGCTCGAGCGGGCGCATCTACGTCAAGGGCACCAACGTCGATTTCGCGGCGCTCACCGGCGACTTCATGGTCGATGGCTATGCGCTGGCGGGCGGCAAGGGCGGATTCGAGAGCTGGCTCGACTGGCGCGACGCACACGTCGTGCGCGCGACGTGGCGGCTCGATCTCGACAACCTCGCGGTTCGCGGGCCCGCGCGTACCGTAAGCACGGCGGGCCTGCATGGCCTCGTCAATTTCCAGCGCACCGCCGACGGCGAGCGCATCGACTGGGCGGGAAGCGACGGCAGTGATCTCGCGCTCGTACTGACCCAGCGTGGCGAACGCAGCGACGGCACACTGGTCGGCCGCAAGCTGGAGCTCGCGCCCCTCCTTCCGTGGGCGGGCGTGCTCCCCGAGGTCTCGCCGTCGCTCGCGCGCTGGCTCGGCGAAGGGCATCCGCGCGGACGCTTCGACGAATTGCGCGCCGACTGGAATTCGGACGACGGTGTCCGCTTCGCGCACGGCAAGTTCTCCGGCCTCGGCATCGACGCCAGCGGCAAGCTGCCAGGCGTGTCGTCGCTCAGGGGCGAAGTGTTCGGCGACGGCGAGGCGCTGGTGCTCAGCCTGCCGACGCAATCGACCACGATCGACGCGACGGGCATCTTCCGCAAGCCGTTCGTCATGTCCTCGCTTGGCGGCGATGTCGCCGTGTACAAGGACGAGGCCGACTGGCACATCGGCGTCGATCCGCTCGACTTCCGCGGCGAGGGTTATGGCGGGCAGGCGCGCGGCGAACTGGTGCTGCCGGCGGCCGACACGGGTCCGTTCATGGACATGTACGTGGCGCTTGGCGAGGGCGATGTGCCTGCCGCGAAGTTGTTCTGGCCGATCCACTCGATGTCCGAGGGTGCGCAGAACTGGCTCAACCGTGGCCTCGTCTCAGGGCGCATCGAAGGCGGCGCGGCGGTACTCCGTGGCAACCTGCGCGAATTCCCGTTCAAGAACCAGGAAGGCCGTTTCGAAGCGCGTGCGGTGATCGCCGACACGGTGCTGGATTACGGCGTGGGCTGGCCTCGCGCCGAAGGTGTGGCGGCGGTCGCCAGCTTCATCGGCAACGGCATGTACGTGGAGGCCAGCGAAGGGCATTCGCTGGGCAACGCGGTGAGCGCCGCATCGGCGGCGATTCCGGATTTCGCCGACGGTGTGCTCGACCTCAAGGTGAGCGGCGCGGGCACGGGTAGCAGCTACCTGGAGTTCATCAAGAACAGCCCCATCGCCAGCCGTAGCCGCGAAGCACTCGACAAGATGAAGCTCGGCGGCAGCGGCGAGTTCGGTTTCAACCTGCTCATGCCGCTGAAGGCCGCGAAGGATTTCACGCTCGTCGGCAAGGCATCCATCAAGGATGCCGACCTCGTGGCCGACGCATGGAAGCTGCGTCTCGACAAGATCACCGGCCCGATGAGTTTCGATGGCACGGGGTTCACCGCGAAAGGCCTGAAGACGACGGTTCACGGCCAGCCGGCGGCTCTCGATCTCGCGATCGCCGGCGGTACTGGCGATCCCGCGAAGATCGTCGATGCCTCACTGACGGGAGACTTCACCGTCGGCGAACTGGTGGGCGAGTACGAGAACCTGAAGTGGCTCGCGGATATCGCGAAGGGACGCGGAACGTTTCGCATTGGCTTCGACCTGAGCAAGACGGGGCAGGGCGATGCCACGTCACAGACGCTGCGCGTCGATTCGGATCTGCGCGGTGTCGAGCTTGCGATGCCCACGCCGGTGAAGAAGGCAGCGACGGTCGCGACGCCCTTGTCGGTGAGTGTCGGCATTCCGGTCGACGGTGCGCGCCTCGATATCGCATTGGGCGATATCGTGCGCGGTCGCCTGCGCCTGCCGACCGACAAGGAACCGATCGCCGCGGCGTTCAACCTGGGCGCGACGGCGCCATCGACCATGCCGGCGCAGGGATACCTCATCGGCGGGCACGCGGCGAAGCTCGATGTGTCGGGATGGGTCCAGTACGTCGTCGGCATGGCGACGGGCGGCAACGGACCGGGCCTGTCGGCCCTCGACGTGACGACCGATGACGGCGAGGTGTTCGGCCAGCACTTCGCATCGATGCATCTTGTCGCCCGCCCGGGGCCACAGGAACTCTCCCTGCGCGTGGATAGCGATGGCATGGCCGGCCAGATGACCGTGCCCAACGACGAATTGCGCCGACGCGGCATCACCGCGCGGATGGATCGCCTCTGGTGGGCCGCGGCCGACGATACGGCGGATGCGGCGAAGAAGGGCAAGGCTTCGGCTGGCGCCGCCACGACGACCGCCGCCACCGTCGCGAAGGCGGAGGACGCCAAAGACAATCCCGCCGCGGCCAGGAAACCCGCCGATGCGAACGAAGCCGGTGTGGCGCCATCGAGCCTGCCGCCGCTACACCTGCAGGTGACCGACATGCGCCTGGGCAAGGCGCGCCTGGGCGAGGCACGGCTCGAAACATGGCCGACGGACGAGGGCATGCACATCGACCAGCTGCGCGCGCAATCGAAGAACGTGCAGATCACCGCGACGGGTGACTGGAACGGCGACGAAAAGCGCAGCCGCACGCACCTTGCCATGGACTTCGCGTCTGAAGACGTGGCGCGCATGTTCGACGCGCTGGGTTTCGCCGGCATCCTGCAGGGAGGCCGTACCGAGGCGAAGCTCGACGCGACGTGGCCGGGCGGTCCTTCGGCGCTCGCGCTGGCGAACATGGATGGCACGCTCAAGGTCGACGTGGCCAACGGGCGCATCCTCGAAGTACAGCCCGGCGTAGGCAGGCTGTTCGGTCTCGTCTCCGTGACCGAACTTCCGCGTCGTCTCTCGCTGGATTTCGGCGACGTGCTTGGCAAGGGCTTCGCCTTCGATTCGATCACGGGCGATTTTCGTTTCGCCAACGGCAATGCGAGCACGCAAAACCTCAAGATTCGCGCACCGGCCGCGGAGATCACGATCACCGGCCGTGCGGGCCTGAAGGCGCGCGACTACGACCAGGAAGTGCTCGTGGTGCCGCACCTGGGCAGCAGCCTTCCGGTGGTGGGCGCACTGGCCGGTGGTCCGGTGGGTGCGGCAGCGGGTCTCGCCGTCCAGGGCATCCTGGGCAAGGGCCTCAACCAGGCCGCGCGCAAGCGCTACCAGGTCACCGGCAGCTGGGATAAGCCCATCTTCACGCCCATCGACAGGGGCGAGCCCTCGACCGCATCGCCGGGGCGATGACCTTGCGCTGCCCGGCGAATTCTGGACGGGATTGCAGGCCAGCTACGATCGTGAAATGACCCGCGACCTCATGGCGGCCACGCTGGACGCGATCGTCCCGTGGCGAGTGATGGTCCGCCAGGATCGCGTTCTGGCATTCACGATCCGGGGCCCCGGGGTTTAAGCTGGAGGCTTCCGACCCCAGATCTGGGGCCTCCCCGTTCCGCTACCGGCTGCCTTGATGGACTCCCTGATCTCCCTCGCCGAACGTCGCCTGCTCACGCCGGGTGGCCTTGCCTCCACCGACCTGGATCGCGTGTTCTCCCAGTTGATGGGGCCATCGATCGATGCGGCCGACCTCTACTTCCAGCATTCGCGCAGCGAATCCTGGGTGCTGGAGGAGGGCATCGTGAAGGACGGTAACCACTCGATCGAGCAGGGCGTGGGCGTCCGTGCCATTTCCGGCGAGAAGACCGGCTTCTCGTATTCCGACGAAATCGTGCTTCCCCAGCTGCTGGAAGCCTCGCGGGCGGCACGTGCGATCGCCCAGGGCGGCGCCGGCGCGGGCAAGCCGTTGGCGATCGCCACGGGGCGCGGCCTTTACCCGGCCATCGATCCGGTGGAAAGCCTGCCCAACGAGGAAAAGATCGCCCTGCTGCGCGAAGTGGATGCGTATGCGCGTTCGCGCGATCCGCGCGTGAAGCAGGTGGTGGTGAGCCTCGCCGCCACGATGGACACGATCCTCGTCGCAGGCTCGGACGGCACGCTTGCCGCCGACGTGCGCCCGCTGGTTCGCCTCAATGTGCAGGTGATCGCCGAGCAGGGTGGGCGTCGCGAGCAGGGTCACGCCGGTGGCGGCGGCCGCTACGGCTATCGCGAGCTGATCGAGAACGGCCGCGCGCATGCGTTCGCC
>DATNJP010000360.1:0-3936 GCA_035603855.1 Luteibacter sp.
GAAGGCGGCCAACGAGCGCCTCGACCATCTTGCCGGCACGGACGAACTCACCGGCTCGCTCAATCGCCGCCGCTTCCTGGAGCAGGCCGAGCGCGTGCGCCAGGGTGCCGCCAACGACGGCATTCCTTTCAGCCTGGTGCTCATCGACATCGACGAGTTCAAGTCGGTGAACGACACCTACGGGCATCTCGCGGGCGACACGGTGATCCGCGAAACGATGCGGGTGATCTCGTCGATGTGCCGCGCGGACGACCTGGCCGGCCGCTTCGGCGGCGAAGAGTTCATCCTCTGCCTGCCGGGGGCACTGGCGGAGCACGCGCTCGACATCACCGAGCGCGTGCGCCATGCGCTGGGGGCGCTGGTGATCGTTCATGGGGACTACCGCATCCGCATCACCGTGAGCGCGGGCGTGGCGATGTGGCGCGCGCCGGAATCGCTGAATTCGCTGCTGGGGCGCGCGGATGAGGCGCTGTATGAGGCGAAGAACGATGGGCGCAATCGTAGTCGTATCGCGGGTCTGTAATCGCCGCTGAAGCGGCTCCCACATGAGGTAGATGTGGGGCCTCTTCCATAGGTGTAATCGCCGCTGAAGCGGCTCCCACATTAAGGTCAATACGGCAGATGTGGGAGCCGCTTCAGCGGCGATCCGCGCGACAGCGCGGCCCAGGTACCTCAGCGATCCGCACAAAAGCGCGGCCCAGGTACCTCAGTCCCTGAAATTCTCAAACTGCAACGGCACCTCGACATCCGCCTTGCGCAGCAGCGCCATGGCCGTTTGCAGGTCGTCGCGCTTCTTGCCGGTGACGCGGATCTTCTCGCCGTTGATCTGGGCCTCCACCTTCAGCTTGGCCTCCTTGATCTTCGCGATGATCTTCTTCGCGACCGGCTGCTCGATGCCCTGCTTGATCGTCACCTTCTGGCGCGCTTCGGCGAGGTTGGTCTCGACCTTGCCGACGTCCATGGCGCGCACGTCGATCTGGCGAGCCGAGAGGCGGGCGCGCAGGATGTCCATCAGCTGGCCCAGCTGGAACTCGTTGTCGGCCTTCTGCGTGATGACGTTTTCCTCGAGCTCGAACGTGGCGGAGGTTCCGCGCAGGTCGAAGCGGTTGGCGACTTCACGTTTGGCCTGGTCCACGGCGTTGGTCAGTTCGTGGATGTCGACTTCCGAGACGATGTCGAAGGAGGGCATGGGAGGGTCCTTGGCGGGGAGATCGATGAACAAGTTTACGCGACGGCGTTACCATGTGCGTTTGTACGGCGGAAACGAAGCATGGAATACGACGTCCTCGTCGTCGGGGCGGGCGCTGCGGGCCTGATGACGGCCATCGTCGCCGGGGCCCGTGGGCGTCGCGTGCTCGTGCTCGACCACGCCAACCGGGCCGGAAAGAAGATCCTGATGTCCGGCGGCGGCCGTTGCAACTTCACCAATACGGCCACCACCCCGGCCAATTTCCTCTCGGGCAACCCACATTTCTGCAAGTCCGCGCTGGCGCGCTACACACCCTGGGACTTCATCGCGATGGTCGACCGGCACCGGATCGCCTGGCACGAGAAGTCGCCCGGCCAGCTGTTCTGTGACGATTCCTCCAAGCAGATCGTGCGCATGCTGCTGGATGAATGCGCCGCCGTGGGCGTGAGAGTGGAGACGAATTGCCCCGTATCGCGCCTACGTGCGGCTACGGCCGGTGGTTTCGCCTGTGAGACACCGCTGGGCCACGTGCGTACCGAATCCCTGGTGATCGCGACGGGCGGCCTGTCCATCCCCAGCCTGGGCGCCACCGGTTTCGGCTACGAGGTGGCGAAGCAGTTCGGCCATGCCGTGCTGCCGCTGCGTGCCGGACTGGTGCCGCTTACGCTCAGCGGCAAGCACCAGGAGCGCTTCGACGGCCTGGCAGGCGTGGCCCTGCCGGTGGAAGCGCGCGCCAATGGCACCTCGTTCCGCGACGCCATGCTGTTCACCCATCGCGGCATCAGTGGCCCGGCCATCCTGCAGATCTCGTCGTACTGGGAACCGGGTACCGATCTGCGCGTCGACCTGATGCCGGGCATCGACGCGGGACAGGCGCTGCGCGAAGGCCGCGCGGAGCGCCCCGCCGCCGAGCTGAAGACGGTGCTGTCGGGCCTGCTGCCGCGCCGCCTTGCGGAACGCCTGTGCGAGATATGGCTGCCCAACCGGCCGATGCGCCAGTACCGTGACGTTGAATTGAACGACATGGGCGCACAGTTGTCGGATTGGCCAGTCGTGGCGAGCGGCACCGAAGGCTATCGCACCGCCGAAGTCACCCTGGGCGGCGTCGATACCGACGAGGTGTCGTCGTCCACGATGATGTCCAGGCGCCATCCCGGCCTCTATTTCGTAGGTGAAGTCCTCGACGTCACCGGCCACCTCGGTGGCTACAACTTCCAATGGGCCTGGGCTTCCGGCAATGCCGCGGGCCTGGCCGTCTGACTCGGAGCAAGAACATGCGTATCGGTTTCATCGGTCTGGGCAGCATGGGCGCCGGCATGGCCGGCAACCTGATCAAGGGCGGCCACGAGGTCACGGTATGGAACCGCTCGCCGGACGCGGCGAAGCCGCTGGCGGAGCAGGGCGCGAAGGTGGCGACCACGCCCGTCGACGCCGCGGCCGGCGTCGACGTACTGCACAGCATGCTCGCCAACGACGCCGCCGTGCGCGATGTGATCCTCGACAGCGGCGTGCTCGACACGCTGCCCAAGGGCGCGGTTCACGTGAACCACGCGACCATCTCCGTCGCACTGGCGCGTGAACTGATCGAGGCCCACGAGTCACGTGGCCTCGGCTACGTCGCCGCGCCGGTCTTCGGCCGCCCGGCGGTCGCCGCCGCGGGCGAGCTGAACATCGTGGCGTCGGGCAAGCCGGAGGCCATCGCGAAGGTCTCGGCCTTGCTGGAGCTGCTGGGCCAGAAGGTCTGGCCGATGGGCGACGACCCGGTGCGCGCCACCATCGTCAAGATCGGCGGCAATTTCCTGATCGGCGCCACCATCGAAAGCATCGCCGAGGTCACCGCGCTGACCCGCGCCCACGGCGTCTCGGCGAAGGACTTCCTCGAGATGATGACGGGCTCGCTGTTCTCGTCGCCGATCTTCAAGGTCTACGGGGGCCTGATCGCGGAGGAGAAGTACTCCCCGGCGGGTTTCAAGATGAGCCTCGGCTTCAAGGACATCGGCCTTGCCCGCGCGGCCGCCGAGGCCGAGCGTGTACCGATGCCCTTCGCCAGCGTCATCCACGACACGCTGCTGGACGCGCTGGGCGCGGGTGACGGCGACCTCGACTGGTCCGGCATGGCCCGCGTGGCCGCCGCCAGGGCGCACCTGAAGGACTGAAGCGTTAGGCCGTTTTTACGCACGTCTTCACAATCGCTAGCCCGCCGGGTTCGCCACAATCGAAGCCGCACGCTTTTGTGCGGCTTCGGGACAGACTCATGTCGGCAAGCTGGAAGACGGTGTACGAGGGCCAGCACGAGGGGCGCTCGATCACGGTGAAGGAGTCAGGGGACGGAACCTTCAAGGTGCTTACCAGGCAGGACATCCATGACGAAGGCATCGCCTACCAGGACGGCAAGACCTTCGTGCACATTTCCCCGAGCAGCAAGGGCGAGCAGGTCGAAAGCGAGGTCAACTCGCGCGATTCGCTGAAGGAAGCCCTGAAGGAGCTGCATTTTTCCGCCGAAACGGTCAGCAGTATCTGCGACCAGCTGCACTGACGGCGCCGCACGCGTTTCTGCCATGATGGGGGCTCGTTCCCCCATACAGGCGTGCACCGTCCATGGCAGAAACGATGTCCCCGATGATCGAGCGCACCGTCCCCCGGATCCTGATGTGCGCACCCACGTTCTTCGAGGTCAGCTACGTCATCAATCCATGGATGACCGACCACGTCCGCGACACCACGCGCGAGCGCTCGCAGCGCCAGTG
>DATNJP010000361.1:0-2699 GCA_035603855.1 Luteibacter sp.
CTCAGCCATGGTAGTTCCTCAAAGTTTTGATGGGCGCCGCGGCGGTGTTGCCGCGGCGCCGGGTGAAACGGAAGAGCGTGTTACGGGGCGGGGCGCTTACGCGCGGCCGCGACCACCGTCACGACCGCCGTCACGGCCACCTTCGCGACGCGGAGCACCCTTCTTGGCCGGGGCGCCGCGACGGTCGCCGCGCGGGGCTTCGTCCTTGGCGACCGGGTTGCCTTCCTCGTCCAGCTCGACGAACTCGTTGGCGTCGCCACGGGCGGCGTTCGGAGCGGCGGCCTTGCCTTCCAGGATGGAGTCGGCGGCGGCGCGGGCGTACAGCTGGATGGCGCGGATGGCGTCGTCGTTACCCGGGATGGCGAAATCGACGAGGGCCGGGTCGTAGTTGGTGTCGACGACGGCAACGACCGGGATGCCGAGCTTGCGGGCTTCCTGGACGGCGATGTCTTCGTGACCGATGTCCACGATGAAGAGGGCGTCCGGCAGGCGGTTCATGTCCTTGATGCCGCCGAGCGAGTTCTGCAGCTTCTCGCGCTCACGGCGACGGGCCAGGACTTCGTGCTTGACCAGGCGGTCGAACGAGCCGTCGGTTTCGGCGGCTTCGAGTTCCTTCAGGCGGGCGACCGACTGCTTGACCGTGCGGAAGTTGGTCAGCATGCCACCGAGCCAACGGGCGGTGACGAACGGCTGGCCGGCGCGCGCGGCTTCTTCAGCCAGCGACTCACGGGCCGAGCGCTTGGTGCCGACGAACAGCACGGTGCCGCCCTTCTGGGCGAGGCCGGAGAGGAAGTTCATCGCGTCGGTGAAGAGCGGGAGCGTCTTCTCGAGGTTGATGATGTGGATCTTGCCGCGGGCGCCGAAGATGTACGGAGCCATCTTGGGGTTCCAGTAACGGGTCTGGTGGCCGAAATGGACGCCGGCTTCCAGCATCTCGCGCATGGTGACTTGTGCCATGGAATTACTCCTGGGCGAACCGCTCGAGCGGTTCTATGGGGGTTGGGACCTCCACGCATCCCCGGCTTCGACCCGGCCCGGCCGTGACGCCTTTCGCGACGACGGAGGGACAGGCACCCCGAAGGCGGTGCCGATGCGTGTGTGGCGTTAAATGCGACCGTCGCGCCGGGCCAATGATGGCGCCGTGCGGTTACAATCGCGCTTCGATTCGCCGCCGTGGTCACGTAAGAGTGACTTCGCCGGACAGCAAAACTCGCTAATTGTAGCCTCCGGACCCGCCCGGCCGCAAGCCGAGGGTGGATTTCCGGCAGGGGTGCCGCCATTTACGTTGGCAGGCCCAATCCCCTGAAGGCAAAGGAAAAAGAGAGAGAACCACCATGGCAGTCGTACCGAAGACCCCCGAAGAGATCCAGGGCATGCGCGAGGCCGGCCGGCTGGCCGCCGAGGTGCTGGCCATGCTCGTGCCCCATGTGAAGCCCGGCGTGACCACCGAGGAACTGGACCAGATCGCCCACGACCACATCGTGAACGTGCAGAAGGCCATTCCCGCCAACGTGGGCTACCGGGGCTACCCCAAGACCACCTGCACGTCGGTCAACCACGTGATCTGCCACGGCATTCCCAGCCCGAGCAAGGTGTTGAAGGATGGTGACATCGTCAACATCGACGTGACCGTCATCAAGGATGGCTGGCACGGCGACACCAGCCGCATGTACTTCGTGGGCACGCCCAGCGTGCTGGCGAAGCGCCTGGTGGACACGACCTTCGAGGCGATGATGAAGGGCATCGAGGCCGTGAAGCCGGGTGCGACCCTGGGCGATGTCGGCGCCGCCATCCAGAAGCACGCCGAAGCCGCGGGTTTCTCGGTGGTCCGTGAGTACTGCGGCCACGGCATCGGCAAGGTCTACCACGACGAGCCGCAGGTGCTGCATTACGGCCGCGCGGGTACGGGCCTCGAGCTGAAGCCCGGCATGACCTTCACCATCGAACCGATGGTCAACGCGGGGAAGCCGCAGACCAAGTCGCTGCCCGACGGCTGGACCGTCGTCACCAAGGATCACTCGCTGTCGGCGCAGTGGGAGCATACGATCGCGGTCACCGAGGACGGTTTCGAAATCCTCACTCCCTGGCCCGACGCCGCCTGACGGCCTTGTTGTAGGGGCTCGCCTTGCGCGGGCGCCCACCGTAGAGAGGGCTGAGACGTGACGCTGCCACCGCTTCCACGCCTGCCCGCCGTGGTGCCCCGCTCGGGCGTGTCGCCCGAGGCGAGGCGTTCATTGCGTCAGTTGCTGGGCGACGCCGACCGCGCGCTCACGGTCGCTTTCGAAAGTGGCGAGGACGCCTCCGCGCTGGCCCGCCGGCGGGCAGAAATCGTCGAGCGCGTCGTGGTCCACGCCTGGGGCGCCTGCCTGGGCGACATCGCGGCCGCGGCGTTGTTCGCCGTCGGTGGTTTCGGCCGCGGCATGCTTTTTCCCCGTTCGGACGTCGATCTGCTGGCGATGGTCGGCGAGACCTCGCCCGCGCTGCATCGTGCCCTGGAGAATTTCTTCGCCTGCCTGTGGGATATCGGCCTGAAGCCGGGCCATGCGGTGCGTACGGTGGAGCAGTGCCGCGACCTGGCCGCGAAGGACATCAGCGTCTTCACCAGCCTGCTGGACGCCCGGCGTCTCGCTGGCTGGCCGATCCTCGTCGACGAGTTGCGCGGCATCCTCGACGATCCGTCGATCTGGCCTCCGCGGGCT
>DATNJP010000362.1:0-2384 GCA_035603855.1 Luteibacter sp.
CACCGCGCCTCCGGGCAAGGAAGCGATGGGCCAGCCGGAGCAGCTGAAGGGCGTTCGTCGCAACATGGCGCGCGTGATGGCCGAGGCGCATGCCAACGTCGTTCCGACCACCATCGTCGACGATGCCGACCTGCACGCCTGGATCGGCAAGCAGGACATCACGGCCCGCCTCATCCGTTCCATCGTGGTCGCGTGCAAGGCCGTGCCGGCACTCAACGCCTGGTTCAACGGCAAGGACCTCACGCGCACGCTGCACCCGCACGTGGACATCGGCATCGCCGTGGACACCGAGGACGGTCTGTTCGTGCCGGCCCTGCGTAACGCCGACGTGCTCGACGGCGCCGGCATCCGTGCCGCGATCAAGCGCCTGCGCAGCTCGGTCGAAGATCGCAGCATCCCGGCGTCGGAGCTGTCCGGCTACACGATCAGCCTGTCGAATTTCGGCATGTTCGCCGGCCGCTATGCGACCCCGGTGGTCGTGCCGCCGACGGTGGCGATCATCGGCGCCGGCAAGCTCAGCCACGACGTCGTGGCCGTGATGGGCGGTATCGAAGTGCACCGCCGCATGCCGCTGTCCCTGACCTTCGACCACCGCGCCGCCACGGGCGGGGAAGCTGCGCGCTTCCTGAAGGCCATGATCGACGATCTCGGCCTGCCTAACTAAGGGCCGGTCCGGGAAGGCATCGCCGCTAAAGCGGCTCCCACACAGGGCCCAGCCAGGCTTGTGTGGGAGCCACTTCAGTGGTTTGTATGGCAGCCACTTCAATGGCTTGAGTGGAGTTACCTTCGGTGGCTTGTGTGGAAGCCACCTTCAGTGGCTTCTGTGGAAGTCACCTTCAGTCAGTGGCTTTGTGTGGGAGCCGCTTCAGCGGCGATCCGGGATCACCTCGGTGGTAACCTACACCGATGCTCAACAACGACACCCTCCGCAGCATCCGCTACATGCTCGACCTCGGCGACGTCCATGTCGTCGAGATCATGAAGCTCACCGGACTCCCCGCCACCCGTGAACAGGTCGAACCCTGGTTGCGCAAGGAAGACGAGCCCGGCTTCGCCGAGATGCCCGACGCCGCCCTGGCGCATTTCCTCGATGGCCTCATCATCCATCGTCGCGGCCGCGACGAAAGCCAGCCGCCCCGCCCTGTCGAAACCCGCGTCAACAACAACGTGGTGCTGAAAAAGCTGCGCGTCGCCTTCGAGCTGAAGGAAGACGACATCCTCGCGATCATGGGCGAGGCCGGATTCCGTGTGACCCGGGGCGAGATCAATGCCCTCTTCCGCCAGCCGAAGCACACGAATTTCCGCTTGTGTGGCGACCAGTTCCTGCGCAACTTCCTCAAGGGCCTCACGCAGCGCCTGCGCGGCAAGTGATCGTGTGAGGCCACCACGCGCCTCTCACGAAACGATCTACATCCCGGTGCTACCGTCGCGGCGTTCTCACCGGGAGGCCTGACCATGCATCACAGCAGACTCTGCGCACTCGTCCTCGACTGCGAGGACGGCGACCTCGCTGGGGCATCCGCGTTCTGGAGCCGCGCGCTCGGCAAGCCCATTGAAACGGTCGATGAAGACGGGGACGGCAAGTACGCCGTGCTGAAAACGGCGGAGGATGAACTGCGCGTGCTGTTGCAACGCGTGAATCATCCCAGCCGCGTGCACCTGGATATCGAGACCGACGACCTGGCCGCGGAAACACGGCGCCTGGAGGCACTGGGCGCGAAACGCATCGCGTTCGTGCGCGACCGCTGGTGGGTCATGGAGGCACCGACCGGCCATCGCTTCTGCGTGGTGAGCCGCCAGGGCGAAACCTTCGGCACCCACCTCAACCGTTGGGATTAAATCCCCTGGGCACCCATCTCAGCCACTGGGATGGAAACCTCTGTTGAATGGAACTCAGCAGTTGGGATTGGAAGCCCTGTTGAATGGAACTCAGCAATTGGGATTGGAACACCCTGTGGGAGCCGCTTCAGCGGCGATCCCGCAGCCGCGGGCCAGGTTCCGACGAGTTTCCAGCGAGCACCCGATCGCCGCTGAAGCGGCTCCTACAGGGGTGGTGGAGCGGGAGGCGTTAGGGCGCGAGTCGGGGGCGTTGGAATTTAGGGAGTGCGCTTTTTCCAGACGAACTGCCGGATGACCAATGCGATCACCAGCACCGCTACGAACGCGCCGTAGCCGTACAGCGCGGGCACCACCTGCTGCCAGATCGCGCCGCTCTTCGGACCGAACTGGTCGGCTTCGGGCAACACGACGGCGTCGAACGCCACGATGGCCGACTGGATCGCCGCGATGGTCGCGGCGATCAGTGCCAGCACGTCGAACGCCCGGCGCGTCATGTTTTTCAGCAGCGACTTCGGATACGCCCAATAGGCCCAGCCCAGCACGAT
>DATNJP010000363.1:0-16007 GCA_035603855.1 Luteibacter sp.
CCGCCGAGCGTGACCGGGCGGCCCAGGGCGGCACCGGCACGCGATTCGATCTGTGAGCGGATCAGCGGCGGGGCGGCGAAGAAGCCCAGCAGGCCGAATACGATGACGGCGATGACCAGGCCGAGGACGATGCGTCGTGTCCGGTGCGACCGGTAGACGATGAGGGCGCGTTCGCGTCCCTTGTTCCAGTGGACCTTGCCGCGTGTCTTAAGCGTTTCCATACCGCCGCTCCTTCACCCTATGGCCCCCGACGGAGTGTACCCGGCGGGGGCGCTGGTGGAAGCGCGGTCAGGCGACCTGGATCACGTCCAGGAGCAGACGACCTTGCCGCAATGGCCCGCATCCATCAGGTCGAAGCCCTTCTGGAAGTCGTCGATGGCGATCTGGTGCGTGAGCACCTTCTGCAGCGGGAAGCCGGTCAAGACCATCTGGGTCATCTTGTACCAGGTCTCGTACATGCGACGGCCGTAGATGCCCTGCAGCGTGAGGCCCTTGAAGATCACCTTGTCCCAGTCGATGCCGGCGCCGCGCGGCATGATGCCCAGCATGGCGATCTTGCCGCCGTGGTACATGCACTCGAGCATGTCACCGAAGGCGCGCGGGTTGCCGCTCATTTCCAGGCCCACGTCGAAGCCTTCGATGTGCAGGTCCTTGACGACGTCCTTGAGCGACTGGTTGGCGACGTTGACGACGCGCGTGGCGCCCATGTCGGCGGCCAGCTTCAGGCGGTAATCGTTGACGTCGGTGACCACGACATTGCGCGCGCCCACGTGCTTGGCGATGCCCGCGGCGATGATGCCGATCGGACCCGCGCCGGTGATCAGCACGTCTTCGCCGATCAGGTCGAACTCGAGCGCGCAATGCGCGGCGTTGCCGTACGGATCGAAGAAGGCGGCCAGCTCGGACGGGATCTGGTCCGGGATGGGCCACAGGTTCGAGGCCGGCATGGTCATGTATTCGGCAAAGGCGCCGTTGCGGTTCACGCCGATGCCGAACGTGTTCGGGCAGAGGTGCTGGCGGCCCGCGCGGCAGTTGCGGCAATGGCCGCAGACGATGTGGCCTTCGGCCGAAACGCGGTCACCGATCTTGTAGCCCGTGACGCCCGGGCCGATCTCGGCGATGCGGCCGACGAACTCGTGGCCGATGGTCAGGCCGGGGGTGATCGTGCGCTGGGACCACTCGTCCCACTTGTAGATGTGCAGGTCGGTACCGCAGATGGCGGTCTTCTCGATCTTGATCAGGACTTCGTTCGGGCCGACCTGCGGCACCGGAACTTCTTCCATCCAGATGCCTTGCTCGGGCTTGCGCTTGACCAGCGCCTTCATCGTCTGCTGCATGGGGCTTGTGGGTTCCGTGCGGGGAGGTCCGCGGCGCGGACCGAAACCACCATTATATGCCGCAAGACCGCCGGTCCGTGGTGCGCTGCGCCATTGCCAGCCGGTCCTCGGGGCCTCTATGGTCGGGACGCTTTGGTCTATCCACAGGGGCAAGAGAAACATGCGAATCCGCTCGATGATGCTGGGAGCCGCCATGGCGCTGGCGCTGGACGCGAAGGCCGACGAGGGCATGTGGCTGTCCTCGCAACTGCCCGGAATTGCGAAAAATCTCAGGGATGCCGGCTTCCGCGGCGATCCGAAGGACCTCGCCGACCTCACCCGCGCGCCGCTGAACGCGGTGGTCCGGATCGGCGGCGGCACGGGCTCCTTCGTTTCGGCCGATGGCCTGGTGGTGACCAACCACCACGTGGCCTTCGGGGTCATCCAGTACAACTCGAAGCCCGACCGCGACCTGATCTCCAACGGTTACGTCGCTGCCGACCGGGCGGGCGAGCTACCCGCCAACCCGGACTACCGCCTGCGGGTGACGGTGGGTTTCGACAAGGTCACCGATCGCATCCTGGCCGACGCCAGGGGCAAGACGGGCAGGGCGTACTACGACGCCGTCGACGCCGCCAGCAAGGCGCTCGTGGCCGAATGCGAGAAGGAGGCGGGCATCAAGTGCAGCGTCGCCAACATGTTCTATGGGCGCGACTTCTATCTGGTGAAGCAGCTGGAGCTGCGCGACATCCGACTCGTCTACGCGCCGCCGCGCGCCATCGGCAACTACGGCGACGAGATCGACAACTTCGTCTGGCCGCGCCATGCGGGCGATTTCACCATCCTTCGCGCGTACGTCGGCCCGGATGGGAAGCCGGCGGACTATTCCCCCGACAACAAGCCCTACCGCCCCCCGTCGCATCTGAAACTGGCGACCGATGGCGTGGCCGAAGGCGATTTCGTGATGCTGGCCGGTTATCCGGGCATCACGTATCGCCATCGCACGGCTGCTGAATTCGCCGACCAGATCGAATGGCGCTTGCCGACCTCGGTCGCCGTCCTGAAGGCCTTGCAGGACGTCATCGAAGCCCAGGGCAAGTCCGACAAGGAAGCAGGTATCCGTTATGCATCGCAGTTGCAGTCGCTGAAGAACGGCATCAAGCGCTTCAGCGGTGAACTGGAAGGACTGGAGCGCAGCGACGCGGTCGCCGTTCGCCGCGAGGACGAAGCCGCGATGCTGGCCTGGCTCGCGACGCAGCCGGATGGCAAGACGCTGAGGCCCGAAATCGACCAGGCGATGGCGCTGATCGCGCAAGGCAAGGACGTGCGCGAGCGCGACCTGTTGGTGGGCCTGTTGTCCTCGCAGACCCAGCTGATGCGCGGCGCCTTGTCGGTCGATCGTCTTTCGGTGGAACGGCCCAAAGCCGATGCCGCGCGCGAATCGGGTTACCAGAAGCGTGACGAGGAACTGATCCAGAGTCAGCTCAAGCAGATCCAGCGCCGCTACGACCCGCGGGTGGAGAAGGCGCTGGTCACTTCGATGATGCAGCGATACCAGAAGCTGCCGGATACGCAGCGCCTGCCCGAGGTCGACAAGGTGTTTGGCCGCACGCCGGCCGAGCTGGCCAGCGCACTCGATCGCATCTACGGCGCGACGACGTTCGGCGATGAGGCCGAGCGCACGCGGCTGTTCGCGGCATCGCCCGACGACATCGGCAAGAGCAGCGATGCCTTGCTGGTGGCGGCACGCACGCTTCGCCCGGCCCTGCTGCGCATCGAGGACGAACGCAAGGCACGCGAAGGCGACCTGCTGCGGTTGCGCCCGGCGTATATGCAGGCCCTCATCGCCTATCGCGAGAAGCAGGGCAAGGCGGTGTATCCCGACGCGAATTCGACGCTGCGCGTCAGCTACGGCAAGGTCACGCCGTTGATGGCCCGCGACGCGGTTACGTATGCGCCGTTGACGACGGTTGCCGGCATCGTCGAGAAGAACACCGGCAAGGCGCCGTTCGACGCGCCCAAGGCACTGCTCGATGCCATCCACAAGGGCGACTTCACCGGTTACGCCGATCCGAAGACGGGCGCCATGCCGGTCGATTTCCTGAGCAACCTCGACACCACGGGCGGTAACTCGGGCTCGCCGGTGCTGAATGCGAAGGGCGAACTCGTCGGCCTGAACTTCGACAGCAACTGGGAGGCGGTCAGCGCCAGCTGGATGTACGACCCGCGCTACAAGAGGGCGATCCACGTGGACATGCGCTACATGCGCTGGCTGATCGACAAGGTCTACCCGTCGCCCGCGCTGCTGCGCGAGCTGGGCGTGCCGGGAAAGTAAGCGAAAAGGGTGACCTCCGGCACATACGTGCCGGGGGTTCTTCCTGCGATGTTACATTGTAACAAAACGGCCTTCGTGCCCGCCCTGGAGTTCCTATGCGCCGACTCATCCTGGCCACCGCCCTCGCGGCCGGCCTCATCCCCGCCGCCCATGCCGTTGAAGGCATGTGGCAGCCCGCCCAGTTGCCGAAGATCGCCAGCATGCTCAAGCAGCATGGCCTGAAGCTCGATCCGGCCTCGCTCACGGACCTCACCGCGTATCCGATGGGCGCCATCGTCAGTCTCGGCGGTTGCACGGCTTCCTTCGTGTCGCCGGACGGCCTGGTCGTCACCAATCACCACTGTGGTTATGGCGCCCTGCAGTACAACTCGACGAAGGAAAAGAACCTGATCGAGCAGGGCTTCCTTGCGAAGAACTTTGCCGAGGAGTTGCCCGGTTCCCCGGACATGCGCGTGTTCGTCACCGAGGAAATCCGCGACGTCACCAAGGACGTGATGGCGAAACTCACGCCCGCGATGACCGGCCAGCAACGCTACGCGGCCATCGACCTGGCCAAGAAGGAACTGGTGAAGGGCTGCGAGACCGACGGTTATCGCTGCGACGTCTACACCTTCCACGGCGGCTACAGCTACCAGTTGATCAAGCAGCTGGAGATCAAGGACGTGCGCCTCGTCTACGCGCCGCCGGAGTCGATCGGCAAGTTCGGTGGCGATATCGACAACTGGATGTGGCCGCGTCACACCGGTGACTTCAGCTACCTGCGCGCGTACGTGTCCAAGGACGGCAAGTCCGCGACGTACTCGAAGGACAACGTGCCCTACCACCCCAAGCACGTGATCAAGCTCAATCCGCAAGGCGTGGACGAGGGCGACTACGTCATGGTGGTGGGTTACCCGGGTCGCACCAATCGCTACCGCCTCGCGCAAGAGGTGAGCAGCGCGATCGACTGGCAGTATCCGACCCAGATCAAGCTGTATCAGGAACAGCTCGACACGATCGCCGCGAACGGCAAGACGAATCCCGACGTGACGGTGAAATACGCCAGCCTCGTCGCGGGCCTCAATAACTACCTCAAGAACTTCGGCGGCCAGCTGGAGGGCTTGCGCCGCGCGGATGCCGTCGCGGTGAAGCAGAAGCAGGAGGCCGACCTCGACGCGTGGCTGAAGAAGCAGGGCGGCGCGGAGAACCAGGCGCTGATCGCGGACATCGCCGAACTCAAGGCCAAGCTCACGTCGTACCAGGCCACGCGGGAGCGCGATGTCGACCTCGCACTCATTGCCCGCACGCAGCTGTTCTCCAGCGGTGTCCGGCTCGCGCGCCTTGCCGATGAGCGGACCAAGCCGGACATGGAGCGCGAAGCCGGTTACCAGCAGCGTGACGAGGTGCGCATCGAAGGCGCGCTGAAGCAGATGGAGCGCCGCTACGACGCGAAGACGGACCAGGACCTCCTGACCAACGCTCTCGTTCGCTATGCATCCCTGCCCAAGGATCAGCGCCTGCCCGCGCTCGACAGCTGGCTTGCGGGCGCATCCACGCGTCCGGCGATCCAGGCCAAGGTCGCCGCCCTGTACAAGGGCAGCAAGCTGGGTGACACCGCCGAGCGGATGAAGTGGTTCAAGGCGGACAAGAAAGCCATCGCCGCCAGCAACGACAGCATGCTCAAGCTCGCCACGGCACTGCTGCCGGAACTGAAGCAGATCGAAGACGAAGACGACGCACACGAAGGCGAACTGGCGAAGCTTCGCCCGCGTTACATGCAAGCGATCATTGCGTGGAAGGAGTCACAGGGCCTGCCGGTCTATCCGGATGCGAACAGCTCGCTGCGCGTGACCTTCGGTAACGTGCAGGGCGTCGCTCCGCGCGACGGCGTGAGCTACGCACCGTTCACCACCGTGGAAGGCATCGTCGAGAAGAACACCGGTGAAGAGCCGTTCAACGCGCCCAAGGCCGAGATCGATGCGATCAAGGCGAAGGCGTTCGATGGCTACGCCTCGAAGAAACTCGGCACGCTGCCGGTCGACTTCCTGGCCGATCTCGACATCACGGGTGGCAACTCCGGCTCGCCGTCACTCGATGCACAGGGCCGCCTCGTCGGCCTGGCGTTTGACGGTAACTGGGAGTCGGTGAGCGGCGACTGGTTGTTCAACCCGAAGCTCAATCGCTCGATCCAGGTCGACGTGCGCTACATGCTCTGGGTGATGCATCACCTCGACCACGCCGACAACCTGCTGAAGGAGATGGGCGTGCCGGCGAAGTAACCGCACACGCTTCGCGCGAAAAGAAGGCCGCCGCAAGGCGGCCTTCTTCGTTCCGTTATCCACAGCGAATGTGGATACGAACTGCATAATCATGTGGACAAGTCCGTTTGCGGCTTGTGCAACAGCGACTTGCGTTGCGCTGGTCAACGCGTGACCACCTGCATCCTGGTCGCTTCACGATATCCACAGCGTGTGTGGATACGCGCTGCATAAGCATGTGGACAACTCGGTTTCGCCCTTGTGCAGCGCGTACTTGCGTTGTGCTGCTTACGAAATGACCAGGGCGATGCCTGCCCTGGTCCGGGACGATATCCACAGCGAATGTGGATACTCACTGCATAAGCGTGTGGATAAGTACGTTCGCGCCTTATGCAGCACGTACTTGCGTTGCACTGGTCAGTGTTTGACCGCTGTCGATGCCACCGGTGTCGCACGGCACGCATCCGGGCACGCAAGCCATGCTTTCGCCTTGGGATAGTCCAGCGTCATCACGAACGCATCGAGCACATTCGCGCCGACGGCGCCGTGGATGGTCTTGTCCATGAATTGCGACATGAACGACTCGAAATTCGCATCCGGGCGTTCGGTGAACCAGACGGCACCAACCGACCAGCCCCCGATCTCGACGCTCGGCACACGAATCGCGCGCGCAGGCGGTTTGCCGGGCAGGGCATCATCGGCATTCGCGACCAGAGGCCATTCCGGATGGGCCGCGTGCCAGCGGTCCATGATGCTCGTGGTGATGTAACTGGCGACGCCCTGACCGCGCACCAGCGGCGTCTTCATGGCGGCTAGGCCAGCCTTGGTGGGTTGAGCCGTGGCGCCCGTATCGAGGAGCACATCGATGCGTTCACCCGCGACCGCGATAGTGACGCGCGGGTAACCCGCGCCAAGACCCCCGCTGTTATTGCGCTGCATGCCGAGATCGACCGCATGAGACGATCGCGAGGACCGCCATGACCCATCTTCGACGCGGAGCTGCCGTGCGGGGTAGTCGAATGTCCACACACGCGTCGACAGATACCTGCCGCCGGTGATGCCGTCGGCGGCGGCAATACCGATGCCTTTCTCGATCAGGAGCATGTCGGCGCAGTGTGTTTTCGCGGCAGGCATTGCGCCGCTTGCGGTGTATTCGGGCTGAGAGACGTACTCAAGACCCTCGGCGCTTTGTCCCGCAGGTGTCGCGCAGGCCGAGGGTTTCAGTTTCAGCCGCGCGGCGGCTTCACGCGACAGCGCGATGCTGTCGCCGCCCCCTCCGCCAGTATCGACCAGGATGCGAAAGGTCTGCCCATCCTTCGTCGTGGGCACGGCGATGAAATGTCCTGCTTCATAAACCGTGGGCACGACCGTGGCGGCCTGCGCCTGCGCTAGCGCGATCGATCCGAGCAGGGCGCCGAGCGCCATAGCGACACGCAACATGCTTCCGTTCTCCGTTTGGGTGCCGGCCGATCCTTGCATCCGGGCCGGGCGGGTGTCATCGGCCTAAGGTAACCTTGCGGTCGTTTGATCGCCTTCCGTACGCATGACCGTCGACACCCGTCCCCTTGCCATCTTCCTGATGGGCCCGACCGCTTCGGGCAAGACGGCGCTCGCCTGCGCCTTGGCGGATCGCTTCCCCGTCGGCCTGGTCAGCGTCGACTCGGCACTGGTGTACCGGGGACTGGATATCGGTTCGGCGAAGCCGGATGCCGCCACGCTGGCGCGTTACCCGCATGCCCTGGTCGATATTCGCGATCCCGCGCAGCCCTATTCAGCGGCGGACTTTCGCAATGACGCCATCGTGGCGATGGAGCGCATCACGGCGGAGGGCAGGGTGCCGCTGCTGGTAGGCGGCACCGGGCTCTACTTCCGCGCGCTGCAGCGTGGCCTGTCCGACCTGCCCGAGGCCGATCCCGCGTTGCGTGAACGGCTGGCCGCCGAGGCCGCGTCGATCGGGTGGGCCGCCATGCACGCGCGCATGGCGGAGCGCGATCCGGTCGCCGGTGCACGGATTCGGCCAGGCGACGCCCAGCGGATCCAGCGCGCCCTGGAGGTGATGGAGCTGAGCGGTCGGCCGCTCACCGAGTTGCAGCAGGGTGGGGCGACGCAACGCTTCCCGTGGCGGGTGCTGAAGCTCGCGCTGCTGCCGGTGGATCGCAAGCCCTTGCACGAACGCATCGCCCTTCGTTTCGACACGATGCTGGCCGGGGGATTCCTCGACGAGGTGCGGGCCCTGCGGGCCAGGGGCGATCTTCACGCGGACCTTCCGGCGATCCGGGCCGTGGGCTACCGGCAGGCCTGGGAGTATCTGGATGGTGAAAGTGATGCCACGGAGTTCCGCAACCGTGGTATCTATGCCACTCGTCAACTCGCCAAACGCCAGATCACATGGCTGCGCGGTGAGCTCGACGCCCGCACGTTCGACCCGGACCGGGGGGATCCGACACCCGAGGTCGCGCGTGCGGTGGAACTGTTCGCCAGAATGCCGAAATCGTCACGATCCGAGCTTCCAGCGAGCGTTTAAAAGCAGTTAAGATTCAAGACACTTGGGCCGGGGCGCCACTAGGCGTTTTTTACCCGGACCCGTACGAGAGGCGTAGGGGAGAAGAAGAAATGTCCAAAGGGCAATCGCTGCAAGATCCGTTTCTGAACGCGCTGCGTCGCGAGCGCGTGCCGGTCGCCATCTACCTGGTGAACGGCATCAAGCTGCAGGGCACGATCGAGTCGTTCGACCAGTTCGTGGTGCTGCTGCGCAACCAGGTGAGCCAGATGGTCTACAAGCACGCCATCTCCACCGTCGTGCCGAGCCGGAACGTGCGGGTCGGTGGCCACGAGAATCATCCGGAAGGTGGAGCGGGCGACGTCGAGGGTTGAGGGGCCTTCGCCGCAGTCCCATATAGTAAGGAGCGGGTGCGCGTATGCTTCGGGCTGCGCGCCCCTTTTCTTGCCCATGAGGTCATCCCCCTAAGTGTTCGACAGACAAAAGAAAGGCGATCGGGCCGTCCTGGTGTTGCCGCATTCACGTGGCGAGGGCGACGCGATCCGTCGAGGCGAGGAATTCGCCGAGCTGGTGTCCTCGGCCGGTGCCGAGATCCTCACCAGCATCGCGGCACGTGTCGAATCGCCCAATCCGCGTTTCTACATCGGTAGCGGCAAGGCCGATGAGGTCGCCGAGGCCGTGCGCGCGCTCGAGGCGGACCTGGTCCTGGTGGACCACGTGCTCACGCCCGTGCAGGAGCGCAACCTCGAAAAGCATCTCAAGGCCCGCGTGGTCGACCGCGCCGGCCTGATCCTCGACATCTTCGCCCAGCGTGCGCGCTCGCACGAAGGCAAGCTCGAGGTCGAACTGGCCCAGCTGAAGCACCTCGCCACGCGCCTGGTCCGCGGCTGGACCCACCTTGACGCCCAGCGCGGCGGTGCCATCGGCAACCGCGGCCCGGGTGAAACCCAGCTGGAAACCGACCGCCGCCTGCTTGCCGAGCGGGTGAAAATGCTGTCCAAACGCCTTGAAAAGGTTGGGGTTCAGCGCGACCAGCAGCGCCGGTCGCGGCTGCGTAACACCGTGCCACGCGTGGCCCTCGTCGGCTATACCAACGCGGGCAAGTCCACGCTGTTCAACGCCCTGACCAAGGGCGGCGTGTACGCCGCCGACCAGCTGTTCGCCACGCTGGACCCGACCGTTCGCAAGATCGACGGACTCTCGTGCGGGCCGGCGGTCATCGCCGATACCGTCGGTTTCATCCGCGAGCTGCCCCACGATCTCGTCGCGGCGTTCCGTGCGACCCTCGCCGAAGCCCGTGACGCCGACCTGCTGATCCACGTCAGCGATGCCGCCGACGAGGAGCGCGAGCTGCTCCATCGCGTGGTGAACGAGGTGCTGGAAGAAATCGGCGCCGGTGACGTGCCGCAGCTCCTGGTCATGAACAAGGTCGACCTCATCGATACCGTGCCACGGGTCGACCGGGGCGACGATGGCAAGCCGCGCCAGGTCTGGCTGTCCGCCGCCGCGGGCACGGGGCTGGATGGATTGCGCGATGCCCTCGGCGAATTGCTCGGTGGCGACCGCATCCGTGTCGGCCTTGAGCTTCCGCTCAGTGCCGGCCGACTGCATGCCCGGTTGAAGGCCGCGGGGGCTATCGCCGGCGAGGCCATCGACGAACACGGCTGGCACCTCGACATCGATGCGCCGCGCTCGGTCCTGGCGCCGCTGGTCGGTGACGACGTGCATGCGCGAAGCCTGCGTGCGCTCATCGACCCGCCCCACGCCGAGTTCTGACCGAGCACTCATTGGCACCCATCTGATAGAATTCAGGGCGTTTGCGTGCCCTATGGGCGCGACGACGGATGTTCGCGCGTCCGGCGTACCTTTCCCGCCTTGGCGGGTTCACCTCAAGGCGTGCCCGCCGCCCACCCTCCGGTCCCCGAAGGAGACTGTCGCCCATGGCTTGGAACGAACCCGGTAACGGCCAGAAGGACCCCTGGAATCGCAACCGGTCGAGCGGGCGGAAGCCTGATATCGACGGTGTGATCAAGAGCCTCAAGGCCCGCTTCGGTAAGTTCGGCGCGGGCAGCGGCGGTGTCTTCGCCATCGTGCTGGTCTTCATCGTGGCCTGGCTGCTCGTGTCGAGCTACACGGTGATCGACGCCCGCCAGGTGGGCGTGGTACTGCGCTTCGGCCAGTTCTCGCGGATCCTGCCTCCGGGCTTCCACCTCAAGGCCCCGAGCCCGATCGAGACCGTCACCAAGGTCGAGACCACCCAGGTGCGCTCGGTCTCCGACAACGTCTCGATGCTCACCCGCGACGAGAACATCATCGCGATCGACTTCAATGTGCAGTACCAGGTCTCCGATGCCCGGAAGTTCCTGTACTCCAACGCCGATCGTGAAGAGAACACCATCCACAATGCGGCCGAAGCCGCGGTGCGATCGGTGGTCGGTGCCAACATCATGGACAACATCCTGACCACGCCCGGCGTCGACACGCCGACGCCGGACCAGGCGCCCGCCGCCGGTGTCGCACCGGCCGCGAAGGAAACGTTGCAGCAGCAGACCCGCGACATCCTGCAAGCCACGCTCGACAAGTACGACGCGGGCATCCTGGTCACGGGTGTGAGCTTCCAGAACGTCTCGCCGCCGAAGGAAGTGAAGGACGCCTTCGACGACGTCAACGCCGCCCGCGAAGACAAACAGAGCGAAGAGAACAAGGCACGCGCCTACGAAAGCCAGGTGGTGCCCGTCGCTCGTGGTGAGGCTGCCCGCATCGCCGCCGAAGCCGAAGCCGAGCGCGTCGAGCGCGTCGCCCGCGCCAACGGCGACGCCGAGCGCTTCAACCTGCTGCTCAAGGAATACCGCGCCGCGCCGGATGTCACGCGCCGCCGCCTGTGGCTGGAAACCGTCGAGGAAGTGATGGCCGGTAACCCGAAGGTCGTCGACGGCAGCAACGGCAAGAACATCATCCAGTTGCCCATCGAGGCGAACAACGGCGCCGTCCGCAATGTGCCGGGCGTCGGCACCGTCATCCAGTCCGCGACGACGGACGCCAATCCGAATCCGCCGCAGGGGAGCGCCCAGTGAAGATCGTTTCCGGCCTCATCGTCGTCGCCCTTGTCCTGCTGGGCTTCAACAGCGCCTTCGTCGTGAAGGAAGGCGAGAACGCCCTCCTGCTGCAGTTCGGCCGCATCGTGCGTGCCGATTACCAGCCCGGGCTGCACTTCAAGCTTCCCGTCGTGCAGCAGGTGATGCGCTTCGACAACCGCATCCTCGGCCTCGATTCGCAGCCCGAGCGTTATTTCACGCTCGAGAAAAAGAGCGTCAACGTCGACTTCTACGTGAAGTGGCGCATCGCCGACAACGCCGCGTACTACCGTGCGACGTCCGGCGAGCAGGTGCAGGCCATCCAGCGCCTGACCCCGATCGTGAAAGACGCGCTGCGCTACGAATTCAACGCCCGTGCGCTCGAAGAACTGATCGCCGGCGGCCGCAAGGACATCACCGAACGCGTGCGCCAGCAGACGGACGCCGTGGCCCGCAAGAACCTCGGCATCGCCGTGGTCGACGTGCGCATCAAGCGCATCGACCTGCCCGACGAAGTCAGCGGTTCGGTCTACAAGCGCATGCGTGCCGAGCGCCTGCAGCTGGCCAACGAACTGCGCTACACCGGTCAGGAAAGCGCCGAGACCATTCGCGCGGACGCCGATCGGCAGAAGCTCGTGTTGCTGGCCGACGCCAACCGCGAAGCGACCAAGGTGAAGGGTGACGGTGACGCGCAAGCTGCGCTTATCTACGCCCAGTCCTACAGCCAGGACCCTGAGTTCTTCGCGTTCTATCGAAGCCTCGCGGCCTATCGCAAGGCCTTTGCCGACGGCAAGGGAACCTTCGTGCTGAAACCCGATTCCGAATTCCTGCGCTACCTCAACGACGGCCCCGGTCGTCAGCGCTAACCTGCATCCACATCGCCCTTGGTAGGGCAACGCAACTAAAGAGAACCGTCAAATGGGTAAGTCAGTCGTCATTCTCGGCGCGCAATGGGGCGACGAGGGCAAGGGCAAGATCGTCGATCTCCTCACCGAACGTGTCGGCGCCGTCGCGCGTTTCCAGGGTGGCCACAACGCGGGCCATACGCTGGTCATCAAGGGCAAGAAGACCGTCCTGCATCTCATTCCCTCGGGCATCCTGCGCGATGACGCGCTTTGCCTGATCGGTAACGGCGTGGTGCTGTCGCCCGCCGCGCTGATGAGCGAAATCGCCGAGCTGGAAGAGCAGGGCGTGGACGTGCGTCCGCGCCTGAAGATCTCGCCGGCCACGCCGCTGATCATGCCGTACCACATCGCCGTCGATAAGGCGCGCGAAGTGGCCTCCGGTGCCAAGGCCATCGGCACGACCGGTCGCGGCATCGGTCCGGCGTACGAAGACAAGGTCGCGCGCCGTTCGATCCGCGTGGCTGACCTCATGTACCCGCACGAGCTGCCGGAGAAGGTGCAGGCCGCCGTCGAGTACCACAACTTCGTGCTGACCCAGTGGCTGAAGGCCGAGCCGGTCGATTACCAGACCGTCCTCGACGAAGCGCTCACCTGGGGCGAGTACCTGCGTCCGATGGTCGACGACGTCGCCACGATCCTTCACGACGTGCGCAAGGAAGGCGGCAACATCCTGTTCGAAGGCGCGCAGGGCGCGCTGCTGGACATCGACCACGGTACCTATCCGTACGTCACCTCGTCGAACACGACGGTGGGTGGTGCGCTGGCCGGTACGGGCGTGGGCGCACGCGACATCGACGACGTGCTGGGCATCTGCAAGGCCTACGCCACGCGTGTCGGCGGCGGTCCGTTCCCGACCGAACTGAACGACGAGATGGGCGAACTGCTGCGCAAGAAGGGCAACGAGTTCGGCGCCAGCACCGGCCGTCCGCGCCGCTGCGGCTGGATCGACCTCGTCGCGCTGAAGCGCGCCGTGCAGATCAACGGCATCGACGGCCTCGCCATCACCAAGCTCGACGTGCTCGACGGCCTGGAAAGCATCAAGGTCTGCATCGCGTACGAATACCGCGGCAAGCGCCGCGAGCTGGCGCCGCTGGATGCCGATGGCTGGGCCGAGTGCAAGCCGGTCTATCTCGAGTTCCCGGGCTGGGAAGAATCCACCGCGGGCATCCGCGACTGGAACAAGCTGCCGCCGGCCGCCCGCGCGTACCTGCGCGCCGTGGAAGAACTGTCGGGCTGCAAGCTGGCGCTCGTCGCCACGGGCGCCGACCGCGACGACACGATCGTGCTGGACGACCCGTTCGGTGGCGACGACTGCTGATTCCCGGCAGCCCCGTCACAAAGAAACGCCAGCCCCGCGCTGGCGTTTTTTTTGCACCCGCCCCCCGCCTCTCTGTGGGAGCCGCTTCAGCGGCGATGGATACTTGCCGAAACCCAACCTGTGGGAGCCGCTTCAGCGGCGACGGGTGCTTGCCGAAACCCGACCTGTGGGAGCCGCTTCAGCGGCGATGGGTGCTTGCCGATAACTGGCCCGCTGCCGCGGGATCGCCGCTGAAGCGGCTCCCACAGGCTGGGTTGTCACTGGCTGGCTGGTCCATACGCTGGCTTGTCATAGCCTGACCTGTCACACGCTGGGCGGTCATTGGTTGGGCTGTCAGGCGTCGAGCCGACCAGCGATGGATGCCCTCCCGAGCGCCCGGCCTCCAGCGCATGCAGGTCGATCTCGGCAACCGACACCGGCCGGTAGTCTTCACCGAAGGCCACATCGCCCAGACGCCATCCCGCCTTGCAGCACACCGCGCCCCAGAACCGCCGGAACGCCGCCCAATGCAGGCCGACCAGGCCCTTGTCGTTGTCCGCATCGACCATGGGGTCGCCCACGCCGGTCGGGCGGATCGGTTCGCCGTACAGCGCGGTGCCGAAGATCGTGTCCCAGATGGAAAAGACCTGACCGAAATTGCAGTTGTGCAGCGTGGGGCGGTCGGGGTCCACGAGCATGTGATGCAGGCGATGGAAGACCGGCGACACCAGCAAACGGTCGAACACCGGCCCGAAGCGCACGCGCACGTTCGCGTGGGAGAAGTTCTGGACCAGTTCGCCGAGCAGCATCAACCACGCGAACTCGGTCGGCGCCACGCCGATCAGCAGGCCGACGCCGGCCAGCACCATCGACTGCAGGAAACCGTCCACGAGGCTGCCGCGGTCGTTGGTCCAGCAGCTCATCTGCCGCGTGCTGTGATGCATGCTGTGCAACGCCCACCACCACGGCAGCGCATGCTGCAGGCGATGCATCCAGTAATAGACCAGGTCGTAGATGACGTAATAAACGACGAACAGGGCCAGCGGATGGCCGTTCAACGCAGGGATCCAGTGCACGATGCCAAGTAGGGAATCGTCGCTTCCGGTGTCGTCCGGCCCCCCGAACGCGTTGCTGATCGGCGTCAGCACCAGATAGCTGAACATCGGGAAGATGCCCAGCAGCATCATCAGCGTGTACTGCCAGTCCACCCGGGTCAGCTTGCGGTTGGCCCACTTTTCGGCAGGAATGACCGATTCCAGCGGCCGGAAAAGTAAACCGATGATCGCGACCTGGAGGATGGAGATCAGGATCGCCTCGGCGATCTCGCGCGGATCGCCCGCCAGGCCGGTCAGGTGGAGCAGGGCAAGGAACGGGACGATCGCATGGGCACTCGTCCAGTCGACAAGATGGGACCATCCCGCGAACATGCTGGCTACCTTCGCAATACCGCGCAGGTGCGCGCGGCCGATTGCGCCATTAAGCTTCACGCCTCTTTCGTTGGGCTTTCCCATGCGACACATAGCAGGCATCGATATCCAGGCTTACGTCGGCAAGGCCGTCCTTCCCGTGGTCGACGAGCTGGCGGGCCTGAGGATCGCCGTATTCCGCGACTGGCCCTATCTGTACGACGGCGACCGCGACCACGAGCGCGACTATCTGGCCTCCTACGCGGCCTCCGCCCGGAGCATCTGCGTGGTGGCCCGCGACGAGACGGGGACGATCGTGGGCGCGTCCACGGCGATGCCGCTGGCCGATGCCGGCGAGGTGTTTCACGCGCCCTTCCTCGAACGTGGCATCGCGCTGGACGAAGTCTTCTATTTCGGCGAATCCGTGTTGCTGGAGCCGTGGCGTGGCCGCGGCGTCGGGCACGCCTTCTTCGACGCCCGTGAGGCCCATGCCGTCGCTGCGGGGTTTCGCGTGACGGCCTTTTGCTCGGTGCGCCGTGGGCTGGACGATCCGCGCAAGCCGCCTGTCCAGCGTCGCAACGATGCGTTCTGGCTCGGGCGTGGCTACAAGCCGGTCAACGGCATGAGCTGCACCCTGTCCTGGAAGGAGCCCGGCGACATTGCCGCCACGCCGCATACCCTCGATTTCTGGACGCGTGAGCTGGACCGCGTGAAGGACCCCGCATGACGCGCACGCTTGCCGAGTGGCTGTCGTACCAGGAACGTACGCACCCACGCGACATCGAACTTGGGCTGGAGCGTGTGCGTGCCGTGTGGGAAGCCATGGGTTCACCGCGACCGGCACCCATCGTCATCACGGTCGGCGGGACGAACGGCAAGGGCTCCACGGTCGCCCTCATCGAGGGGATGCTGCGAGCCGCAGGCTATCGCACGGGCT